>JAPPBA010000128.1 GCA_026705295.1 Candidatus Palauibacter australiensis | reverse complement strand
CGAGATGTCGACGAACCCGAAGGGATCCGCGAGCAGTCCCTCGGAGGGCACGAGCCCGAAGTGGTCCGCGATGAGCGTCGCCCGCGGTCCGGCCTCCGCAACCCTCAGCGAGGCCGCCATTCCGTCTCCGATCGTATCCACTGTCGCCACGCCGCCCCCGAACCACTCGTCGATGGCGGAGGTCCCGTGCCACGAAATCAGGTAGAGAAGGACGTCGTTGATCTGCTGCCAGTCCTCGGGCGGGATCTCGACGGCGGCCGGCGAGATGCGGCCATCGGCCAGGACTCCGTGCGTCGAAAGCAGATCCTCGAGCCGGCCCACCTGGCTCCGTTCGGCCACGGCGTAGGCGGACCAGGGGCCGACGAAGGTGACGGCGCCGATGACGGCCAGCGTCAGCGGGATTCCCTTGATCTCGCGCGACCGCGTCACCGTGTAGAAGAGGGCGGCGCCCGCGAGCCAGACCCCGAGCAGGAGCAGGAGATACCGGCGCTCGGTGATCCCGTACTGTTCGATGCGCTGCCCGATGGCGAGCAGGAGCATCACGATGGACGGGATGATGAGAATCCAGAAGATGCGGGCGTACGTGTCGATCCACGCGTGGCCTTCCCGTCCGCGGCGGGGATGCACGAGGAGGAGCGAAAGGATGCCGAAGGCGGCGAGGGCCGAGACGAGGAGTCCGATCCACCCGCTGGGCCACGTCGTCGTGATGACGACGCGTCCGAGGTAGGCGGTGAGAATGATCAGGTAAACGGCGACGAGCGGGAGGAGCACGTACTGGGCGAAGACGCGCAGGCCCGCCGGATAATCGTCGCGGCGCTCCAGTTGCTCGAAATCGTCCGGCACGCCCGCGAGCACGAACCACGTCTGGAAGACGAAGCCGAGGAAGAAGAAGAGCCGGCCGTAGTTCTCATCGGCGATGTCGATGTTGAACAGATTCTCGATGCCGAACATGGCGATGGAGAGTCCGGCGAAGAGGACGCCGGTGTAGATCGCCCCGAGGCCGAACCGGAAGAAGAGCGTGCGGTTGAAGTGCCAGAAGCCGTTCGGCTCACGGACGCCGACGTAGGCGATGAAGGCGACGAGCAGGTGGAGCGTCGCGGTCAGGTGAAAATGGCGGAGGCCGGCGATGTTCTCGCCCCAGTTCGGCCACTGCCAGTAGTAGAGCGCGAGCACGGCCACGCCGAGCCCGCGAAGCGCCCAGTGACGCGGCCAGGGGAGCGTCCACCGCTCCGCAAACAGGGTGAGCCCGGTGAGCAGCGGGAGGCCGAGGCTGGCCGTGGCGACGAGGCGCAGTTCGAGCGCCGTTTCCGCGTTGATCGCTCGCATCGCGGCGATGGCGGCGACAACCGCGCAGGTCAGTACGAGGGGGAACCGCCGCGCCGTCACCCACGCCGCCGCGGCGAGCCGCTCGACCGAAGGGAGCTTCACACCCGGGCTTTGATCGTTACGAGCCTCTCGGCGGCCTGCTCGAGCAGCGCCTCCGTCTTGCAGAAGGCGAACCGCACGAGCTTGCGCCCATCCTCCGGGTTGTGGAAGAAGCTGGATCCGGGAACGGGCGCGACGCCGATCGTGCGCGTGAGCCAGAACGCGAACTCGTCATCCGGCAGATCCGAGAGGTCGGAGAAGTCCGCGAGGACGTAGTACGCGCCCTCCGGCTTGCGGCAGCGGAACCCCGCCTCCACGAGCGCGGGATAGAAAAGGTCCCGTTTCGCGCCGTACACATCGGCGAGCCCTTCATAGTAGGACGGCGGAAGCATCTCGAGGCCGGTAGCGACGCCTTCCTGGAGCGGCGCGGCGGCTCCCACGGTGAGGAAGTCGTGGACCTTGCGGATGGCGTCCGACAACTCCGGGTGCGCGACGACCGTCCCCATCCGCCAGCCCGTGACCGCGAACGTCTTCGAGGCGGCGCTGATCGTAATCGTCCGGTCCCGCATGCCGGGAAGCGTCGCCATCGGAATGTGCCGCGCACCGTCGTAGAGGATGTGCTCGTAGACCTCGTCCGTGATCGCGTAGGCGTCGAACTCCTGGCACAGGATCGCGATCTTCTCGAGTTCGTCGCGGCTGAACACGCGGCCCGTGGGGTTGTTCGGGGTGTTCACGATGATCGCGCGCGTCCGGTCGCTGAACGCCGCGCGCAGGCGGTCGAAGTCGATCTGCCACTCCGCGGTCAGCGGTACGAACACGGGGGTCGCGTCGCAGAGCGTGGTGTCCGGCCCGTAGTTCTCGTAGAACGGCTCGAAGACGATGACTTCCTCCCCCGGGTCCACGACCGCCAGGAGCACCGCCATCATCGCCTCGGTGGCCCCGCAGGTGATCGTGAGGTGCGCTTCCGGATCGACGTCGAGCCCGTACCAGTCGCGGTAGCTCGCGGCGAGCGCGTCGCGGTACCGTTTCGCACCCCACGTGATCGCGTACTGGTTCACGTCATCGTAGATCGCGCGCGCGGCGCCGATCTTCAGCGTGTCGGGCGACTCGAAGTCGGGAAAACCCTGCGAGAGGTTGATGGCTCCGTGTTCGTTCGAGAGCCGGGTCATCATCCGAATTACGGATTCCGTGAAGCCGTGCGTACGGCGGGCGGTATGGATTTTCATCGCTCCGAATCTGGCCCGTCGGAAGGAAGCGTGCCACCGGCGCCGGGGGCGTCTTGCTCGGCCGTCTCCCCGCCGCCCTCCGCCGGTTCGACGTCCGGGCGGCGGAACCCGGCCCGGGCGAGTCGCGGCTCCACGAGTTCCGCCTGCTCGCGAAGCCAGCCGAACCAGACCGTGTCACCGGGCTTCAGCGTCGTGCCGCTCGACACCGGCCGTTCCCGCCTGCCGCGGCGATGCACGAGGGCGAGGGCGGGGAACCGGCGGTCGGCCAGAGCCTCGATCTGGGAGAAGCGCAACCCGGCGAGGCCCTCGAAGGTGAGAGGTTCGATCTCCACGCGGTCCCGCCGGAACTCGTGCGCCCAGCGCTCGTGGTCGATCCCGAGCCCGAACAGTACGGAGGCGCCGCTCTCGTCGACCTGCTCGGGTCCGACTCCGGGCGTGAGCGGGTCGATGGCCACGAGGCGACTCACGCCCGGGCAGCTTTCCTCGACCCGTTTGGCGATCAGCAGGTTCACGCCCTCGTTCGGCGTGAGGGCGACGAGGGCGCGGCGCGATTCGACCCCCGCCTTCATCAGCGCTCGCGCCTCGTTCGCGTTGCCGAGCACGACGCGGAAGCCGTCGCTCTCCGCCGCCCCCGCCTCCGTCGGGTTTGTGTCGATGAGAACGATGGGTGCGTCCCCGCTCCGGGCGGCGCGCAGGGTTCGGGCGAGCGCGCGTCCGATGGGATTGGCCCCGACGACCGCGAACCCGTGGCTGGACGGTTTCCGTACCCCAAGCAGACGCGCCACGAGCCCGCCCGTCCCGCCGAGGGCGACGACGGTGACGGCGATGACGAGGAAGACCATCGCTCGCAGCTGATCGCCTTCCACCTCCATTCCGCTGTGTGCGAGTTCGGCCGCGAACAGCGAGGAGACGGCGAAGGCGACGATCCCGCGCGGGGCCAGCCAGGCGAGGAACGCCTGCTCGTTGCGGCTCAGGCCGGCGCCCCAGGTACAGAGGAGGACGCAGAGCGGGCGGACGACGGCGACGAGGACGATGACGGTCACGACCCCGCCTGCTCCGAGCGCCCGCACGTCGCCGAGGTCCACGGCCGCCGACAGCAGGACGAAGAGGAGTCCCACGAGCAGGAACGTGAGCTGCTCCTTGAACTCCACGAGTTCGCGCGCGTGCCGGGGTCCCATGTTGCCGACGACGAGGCCGGCGATGGCGACGGTCATGATCCCGCTCTCGGGCAGGATGGCGTGCGAACCCTGGTAGAGCGCGAGGACGCCGGCGAGCGTGAAGACGTTGCGGAGATCGGAGGGGATCGCGCGCCGCATCCTCAGCAGACCGCCGATGACGAACCCTCCTGCCACCCCGATGACGGAGCCGAGGCCCAGGCGCGTGACGAGGCCTAGGAAACCGGCCCCCACGTCCCCCGCCGTCGACGCGAGCGCCAACTCGAACGCGACGACCGCGAGGATCGCGCCGACGGGATCGATGAGCACGCCTTCCGCCTCGAGGATCGTCCGGAGGTTGTTTCGGAGGCGGATCCGCCGCGTGAGCGGGTTGATCACCGTCGGACCCGTGACCGAGACGAGCGCTCCGAACAGCAACGCGATGCGGAGGCTCCAGCCCAGCGCGAGCATCGCCGTGACCGCGGCTCCGGCGATCGTGACCAGCGCGCCGAGCGTGATCAGCCGGCGGATCGTCAGCGCCTCGCGCCGCAGCCGGTCGAGGTTGAGTTGTAGCGCGCCCTCGAAGAGAATCACCGCGACCGCCAGCCCGACGATGGGATTGAGGCCATCGCCCAGCGTGTCGGGCCGCACGATGTTCGCGAACTCGGGTCCGAGGAGGATGCCGGCCGCGAGCAGGAGGAGGATGCCGGGAATGCGCGCGTGCCGTGCCAGCGACTGCGCAACGACGCCCGCCGTGATGGCGAGGGCGAAGGTGAGCGCCGGATCCTGGAGGTTCACGAGGCGGCGGCTCGCTCCATCGCGAGGAGGAAGTTCGTGAAGCCCTCGTCGTAGTCGGAGAGGCCGTTCTGCCCCGTGAGCTTCATGCGGGCGTTGTAGGCGTTCTTCATCATCGGACCCACGACGCCGCTGACCGGACCCTCCGCCGGGTGGCGCACGGCGAAGGCATCCTTCAACTCCTCCCGAAGTCCGATCTCGGCGAGGAGATCGTTGTACGCAGCGGCGTCCCGCTCCGCCAGCACCCAGAGTTGGCGGTCCAGGCGCTCGCAGTGGGCCGACTGCTCGAGGACGGGTTCACCCGAACGCACCAGGGTGAGATAGCCGAGGACCTGCGCCTCGACTTCCTTCATGTATCCCTTGCGGTGCGAGAACTCGTGCGCGATCACATGGGGCTCGAAGATGCCCGTGCTCCTGAAGATCGCGACGTCCCCCGTCAGGGGGTCTGCCGCCCCGAGCGCGAAGGGGAAGACGATCTGCGCGAGCATGAACTCCCGGACCTTCGAGCTCGTCTCCAGACGCTGGCCGGTGAGTTCCGCGAGGAAGTCGGTGAGGGACAGGTCGACCTGTTCCGCCAGTTCCTTCCGCGGCGTATCCATCGGCACGTAGTTTGCATTCAGCCGCTCCACGAGCCCTTCGACATCACCTCTCCGTTCCTCCTCCGACGCCGGGGGCGGGGCGAGCGGATCGAAGCCGAACGCAGCCTCGAAGTCCACGAGGCGGGCGTCGGCCCGAACCGCCCAGTCGATGAGCGCGCTGCCCGCGTACACGCCGAGCGCTGCCGCCTGAACTGCCCGCCCGGCCGGGCTCAGACCGAAGAGCATCCGGGCCGCGACGGGGGCCGCGAGCAGCAGGTCGGAAGGCGCGACCGGGAGGTACGTCGCCAGGTTGGGGATGCGGAGTCTTTCCATGGGTCCTCGTACGCGGGTCGGTGGACGAAAGTTCGGGATCGGCGGGCCGGGTGCAACCGTCGCGGCATTCGCGGCGTCCCACTCCTGTCGAAGGGCAGGAGGCGATTCAGGGGGGGATTGAGACCGATGGCGAGAATGACAGACAGAGGGGCGTGCATGCGTCGACGCGGGTTGGGAACGCTGGTCGTCCTGTTCGCGGCCGCCCTGTGCGGGACTCCACTCGCCGCGCAGGAGGTCAAGGCCGGGGGTCAGGTCACCTTCGGCGACGACGCGGACTTCGGCATCGGCCCGCGCGCGCAGATGTCGCTGCCGTGGATCGCCCCGGGGATCCGGGTGGCCGGTTCCTTCGACTACTTCTTCCCCGACTCGGGTCTCGGTGATCCCGGCGGCGACTACGACTACCGGGAACTCAACTTCAACGTTCTGGGGGATCTCTCGTTCCCCGACGTGACGAACTTCGTCCCCTATGTCGGCGGCGGGCTGAACGTGGCGTGGCAGTCGGTCCCGGCGGACGTAGGGGAGGATTCCGAGGAGCGGCTCTTCGGGATGAACATCGTTGCGGGCTTCCGGTTTCCGCTCGCCGGGTTCACGCCCTTCGTCGAGGCGAGGTACGAACTCGAGGGAGGACAGCAACTCCTCGTCGCCGGCGGCATCCTTCTACCCTAGAATCGTAAGCCGCCGCCGGCGCTGAAGGCCCACCTCGATCTTTCGCTGTCGCCGATCCCTCCGCCGAAGCGGTAACCGATATTGAGGTTCGTCACCTGCGCGAAGGAGGAGAGTGGGGACCCCCCGAACACGGTGACCCCGACGTTCCCGCCCAGCCTCCGATCCTGGTCCGGATACCAGGCGCCGCCATAGTCGACGAACGCGCCTACGCCGAGCCCGAACAGGTTGTAAAAGCTATCCACCAGGTAGGAGCGATGTTCCAGCGTGGCCCGCAACGTGCGGGTGCCCACGAAAGCGTGCGGACCCCAGAGGCGCGGCAAGACCTGGAAGCCGATGTCGTGTTCGGTGCCGGGACGCGGCGATTCCTGAATCCCCGCGGACGCTTGCAGGAAGGTCGTATTCCGCTCCGTCTCCCGCACCGCTGCCGTTCCCGTGCCGAAGACGTAGCCGGAGTCCAGGCCCGCCGAGTTGAAGAGGCCGCCGCCGTCGAGCGCACCCTTGAGAATCGCCGGGCCCACCCGCCTGCCCGACGATAGAACAAGGCGCGTTCCGATGCCGGTCGACCGGTATCCCAGGCGTTCGTGCGCGAGCTTGACGGACACCCGCACGCGGTCGCTGAGGTCCTGGTCTTCCTCGGAGAATCCGTTGAAGCGTTCCACGCGCTCGAAGCGTGCGCGCCGCCACTCGGCATATACGCCGATGAGTCCGTACACCGAGTCCCGCACCGTGGCGTCGAGGCTGTCCAGGTCGATGCCGGGGTGTTCGAGTCGCAGATGCTCTTCGTGCCGGACCTCGAGCATCGCCCCGATGCGGACGACCTCCCGTGGATTCGCGACCGGCGCCACCGCTCCGGTCAGGCGGTGGATCTGGGCTCGCCGCCGCCATTCGATCGTCTGGAGGTCGTCGGGGTTGTGCCGCACGTACTGCGGGATCCGTCCCCGGAAGTCCCGCCCCTCGTAGTAGAACGCTGCGCGGTCCGAGAAAGCGCGGAAGGGGTTCGACAGGTACCACGCGATGACGTCGCGGTCCGAGAGGTTGAGCCACGTCGCGTTGGCCGCGAGCCGGGTGGAAGCCAGTCGGTTCGACGTCAGCCGGAGGTCCATTCCGTCGCGATCGGTGTCGCGGACGTACCACACCCGCATGGCGTTTCCGCTGCCCGCGAGGTTGATCTCGGTAACCCCGAAGGTGCCGGTCAGCGTGCCGTCCGCTGCGAGTCGTCCCGTGAAGCGGGGCTGCAGGCTCCACGCGTCGCGCGTTCTCACGCTCAGCGCGAGTTTCCCGTCGACGCGCGTCGAATCCACCCGGACGCGGCGGAAGAGGCCGAGGCGGCGGAGGTTTCGTTCGCTCTCGGCGGCGAGGAGCGAGTCGTAGGGCGTCCCCGGCCTCAGGAGCAGTTCGCGGCGGACGACCCAGGGCTGCGTCGTCCCGTGCAATCCGTTGCCGAGCCGGTAAATGAAGTTCCCGGCGGCGGCGTCCTCCGGAAAGACGTCCTGCCGGCTGATGACGACGGTGTCGATGATCGCGGTCGCGCTACTGTCTCTCCCCACGGCGGGAGGGGATGCCTGCGCGTGCACCGCGGGCGCGGCGACAAGGCCCAGAAGAAGCAGGGTGTGGGCGATGTACTTGCCCCGGACCGGGGCGCGGCGGGTCCCCCGGATCGGGGGCGCCGTGGACGGAATCATGGGGCCGGAAGGTACGGCCGCGCGGCGTTCACGGCCACCGCACATCGTCGCGTTTCGCGAGCCCCGGTTCGTCGCGGAATGGGGCCGCGATCTCACCCAGGGTGATTCCGAGGCGGGGGTGCCGGAAACCCGGCGCCACATCCGCGAGGGGCACCGCCAGATGCGCCCTCGTCGGGATCTCCGGGTCCGGGAGTTGCAACTCCTCCTGATCGACGACCAGACCCTGCACGGCGGCGATGTCGATGTCGATCGTGCGGGGGGCGTTGGGGTCCGCGGTCCGGACCCGCCCGAGGCGGCGCTCCAGCGGCCGGATGACCTCGAACTTCAGTTCTCCCGGGGAGAGGTCGGTCGTGATGCGCACGGCCGCGTTCAGGAAGCGGGGCATCCCGGGGTTTCCGACCGGGTCCGCCTCGTAGATGGGCGAGGCTCCCTCGATGCCCAGCAGTTCGTCGAGCGCCTCGAGCGCCGCGACGATGTTCCGCTCGGGGTCGATGTTCGAGCCCAGCGTGAGGAGGATGGCCCGGGGGGAGGCGTTCACGTGTAGTCCGCCGCCGTCCGTTCGACTTCGACCCCCACCGAGCGCGCGTAGCGTAGCGCGCCGGGCTTTTCCACGCGGACCCTGGCCCGCGCCGCGCCGAAGTCGACGATCGCGATCCGCGCGATCTGGTGCGCGAGGGCCTCCACGAGATACGGCTCGGCGGTTTCGACGTGCGCGATGATGCGCTTGGTCAGCGTCCGGTAGTTCAGCACATCGGCGACGTCGTCGGACTCGCCCGCGGCCCGGGCGTCCACGGAGAGGGACAGGTTGATCACGATGTCCTGTTTCTTCTCGCGTTCCCAGTCGTTGACCCCGATGATGCCCCGGATGAGGAGGTCGCGGATGATGACCGTATCCGCTGCCATCAGCGCGCCCCTCCCGTCAGCAAATGTTCGCCGCCATCCACGTGGATCGTCGCTCCCGTCACATAGTCGTTCTCGGCCAGGAACCGCGCCGCGTGCGCAACGTGCTCCGGATCGCCCGTCCGCCCGAGCGGGGTCCTCCGGCCCTTCTCCCGCCACGCTGCGTCCTCCGCCGTCTCCCCTGGAGGCGGAAGAATCGGACCGGGAATGATCGCGTTCGCGCGCACCTCCGCGCCCAGTTCGCGGGCCGCCAGCGCCGTCAGGTGCAGGAGTCCGGCCTTGCTGACCCCGTGCGGCGCAAACCCCTTCCAGGCGGCGAGCGCCGACATGTCCGACATGTTGATTATGACACCGGGCGCTCGAGGTTCCCCCTGCGTTCCTCGCCGCTCGGTCACGGCGCGCATTCGGACGGCGGCCCGCTGCGTCATGAGGAAGGGAGCGCGCAGGTTGAGCGCCAGCGCGGCGTCCCACTCGGCGACCGTCGCCTCGCCGAACGGAGTACGCTCGAAGCTCGCGGCGGAGTTCACGAGGATGTCGAGGCGCCCGAACGCCGCGTCGAACGCCTCGAACAGGCCGTCGATGTGCTCCGGGCGCGAGAGGTCCGCCGCGGCCGTCGCCGCGCGGCGCCCCAGGGCGCGCACGTCCTTCGCCGTGCGGTCGGCCGCCTCGGCTGAACTCCGGTAGTGGATGAAGATGTCGCACCCCGCCTCGGCCAGGCCCAGCGACAGCGCGCGGCCCAGCCGGCGCGCGCCCCCCGTCACGAGTGCGACGGCGCCCTCGAGTTTCACGGCAGCTCTCCGTTCACGAGCGTCTCCCCGGCAGCTTTGGAGCCGGGAATGTACAAGGTTCGAGAACGGATGGGGCGTTGCACGCGGCACCGCCGCGCGCCCCATTGCGGCAGCACCCGCGGCGGACGCGAGGATGCAACCCGGAGGAAGCGCGTGAAAGCGATCTGGTACGAGCGGACCGGCCCCGCTCCGGATGTGCTCCAATTCGGGGATCAGGACGCGCCCGTGCCCGCGGCGCGAGAGGTCCGGGTGCGGCTGGCCGCCTCGGGGGTGAATCCGTCGGACACCAAGCGGCGAGCCGGCTGGATCGGACTGTCGATGCCTCATCCGCGCATCGTGCCGCACTCGGATGGGGCGGGGACGATCGATGCGGTGGGGGCGGAGGTCGACCGGGCGCGCGTCGGCGAACGCGTCTGGCTGTGGAACGCCCAGGGCGGCGGCCGCCCGTTCGGCACGGCGGCGGAGTACACGGCGGTACCGGCGGCGCAGGCCGTGCCGTTGCCGGACGGCGCCTCTTTCGCCGATGGAGCGGGCCTCGGAGTGCCGGGCTGCACGGCGCACTACGCCGTGTACGGGGACGGGCCGGTGGGCGGCAAGCGGATCCTCGTGCAGGGAGGCGCCGGGGCCGTCGGCCACCTGACGGTGCAGCTCGCCACGCTGGGCGGCGCCGAAGTCATCGCCACGGTGAGCGGCGCCGCCAAGGCGGAGGTCGCGCTGGGCGGCGGCGCGAGGCACGCGATCGACTACCGGCGGGAGGACGTCGCCCACCGGGTCCTCGACCTCACCGATGGGGAGGGTGTGGACCGCGTCATCGAGGTGGATCTCGCCGCGAACCTCGAGACGGACGTCGCGGTCCTGCGGGAGAACGGGACGATCGCGTCGTACTCGTCAACCTCCGGCCCGGAACTGCCGCTCGCCTACTATCCGCTCGCCTTCAAGGACCTGCGCATCCACTTCGTGCAGGGCTACCTGCTGCCGCCTGCCGCCCGCCGCGCGGCGGTCCGGGATCTCACCACCTGGCTCGCGGCCGGACAACTCGACGTGCGGGTCGCCGCCACCTTCCCCCTCGCGGAGACGGCGTCCGCGCACGACGCCCTCGAGTCCGGTCGCGCGGACGGGAAGATCCTCGTCGAGATCTAGCTGCCGCGGACAGAGCCCCCGCTGTGTGCAAGGGGGGCGCGCTACTGCACCCGTTCGAAGCGCAGATCCCAGACGCGTCCCTGGCTCAGGCTCGCCTGCGTGACCCGGCCGGCATCGTCGCGCCGAAAGATGAACGTGCTGCCTCCCTGCCTGAACGCATCGGGATAGACCGGCGTGAGCGAGGGCCCGTCCCCATACCGGTCCCTCAATACCAGCCCGCCATCTTCGACATCGACCCAGTACGTCACTTCCGCCTCGTCGCTGTGGTAGGCGCCGACGTAGGCCGCCAGGTCCGACGCAGTGGGCTCGAAACCCTCCACGGGTTCGATCCGCACGTCGTCCGCGACCGGCGTGTCCATGGTCGCTCCGGGCCTGCCTCCGTCGCCGGCCGCGGCGTCGAAGACGATGGATACGCCCGCCGGCGAGGCGAACTCGGTCTCGCTCATGGCCGCGAGGGACAGCCCGCCGGGCCCTCCTCCCATGCGCAGCGAGGAGCCGTCCGCCGTCAACTCCATGAACTGGCCCGTGCGGGCGTCGCGGTACCCGCCGGCGAACGCGGCGACGCGGGCCGGATCGACGTCCGCACCCGCCGGGTCCTCCGACGCTTCCTCGTCGACGGCGTCGCCGAGGTAGAGTTCGGCCACCGAGCGGGCGAGCCCACCGGGGTTGGCCTCGCCCACGTTGCACATCACCGACACCGCGAGCCCGTGGTCGGGGAAGCGCGTGAGGAAGCCCCGGTACGCCGCGGTGCCTCCAGAGTGCTGCACCTCGCGCACGCCTTTGTATTCGCCGACGAAGAGTCCGCCCGCGTAGCTGATCTGCCGCCCGGAGTCGAGCATCCCCTGCTCGTGCATGAGTCGGATGAACTCGGGCCCGCCGACCTCGCCGGTGTCGAGGTTGCGGGTGAACCGGAGGAGGTCGCCGACGGTCGTGAGCAGACCGCCGTTCCCGTGCACGTTCTCGAACGGCATCAGCATGTGCCATTCGCCGTCGTCTCCGCGCCGGTATCCGATCGAGCGCTCCTCGACGATCTCCGTGAAATCATCCCGCCACTGCGTCTTCGTCATGCCGAGGGGGCGGAATATCCGCTCCTGGGAGAACTCGTCGAACGTCTGTCCGGTCACCCGCTCCACGAGCATCGCCTGGAGGTTGTACCCGGTGTTCGTGTACGAGTAGTAGCGGCCCGGCTCGTAGTTGAGGGCGCGCTGGCGGCTCGCGATGTCGAGCGCGTGCTTGTGCGTGTGGATCCGGGTCGTGCGCGCCCAGCCGTGGATGCCGGCCACCGACCCCCAGTCGCGGAGCCCGCTCGTGTGATGGATGAGCATCCGCACCGTGATGGGCTCGCCGTAATCGGGCATCTCGGGAAAGTACTCCCGGATGTCGTCGTCGAGGTCGATGCCGCCCTCCAGCGCGAGCAGGATCGTGGCCGCCGCGGTGAACTGCTTCGAGACCGAGCCCGGCTCGAACACCGTCTCGGGCGTGTTCGGCAGGTCCCACTCGAGGTTCGCCATGCCGTACGCGCGCGCCATGACCTGCTGTCCATCCCGCGAGACCGCGAAGGCGCACCCGGGGCCGTCCACCGCGCTGTAGTCCGCGAAGACCGCGTCGAGCGCCGCCAGTTCGACCGCGTCCCCGCCCGAGGCTTCCGGGTTCGCGTCCGCGCAGGCGAGTCCCCCGGCGAGGGGAAGGATGAGGGTCCAGGGTCGTGTCTTCATCGTCTTCCTCCTGACTGGATTGCCGCACTCGCCGTCTCGTCGCCGGCCGCAGCCGTCTGCAAGCCTGAAAGTGCAATGTCGGTGTCCGCACCGACCCCGTCGAGATCCGGCGCCGAGCCGCGCCCGCGCACGCGGGGAGGGCCGCCCGCTGCGGCACCCCGTCCCGGTCTATTCCACCCGTTCGAAGCGGAGATCCCAGACCCGCCCCTCGCTCAGACCTGCCTGCGAGACCCGGCCGGTTTCGTCGCGTCGGAAGATGAACGTGCGGGACCCCTGGCCGAACGCATCGGCATACAGCGGTTCAAGCGCGGAGCCGTCCCCGTACCGATCCCGAAGCACGAGCCGACCGTCCTCGACCTCGAACCAGTACGTGACCTCGGCTTCATCGCTGCGGTAGGCGCCCACGTATTCGGCCAGGTCGGGCGCCGTCGGCTCGAACGGGCCGACGGGCTCGATCCGCACCCCGTCCGCGGCGGGCATGTCCATGAGGCCGGGGGGACGGTCGCCCGCGCTCGCGGGACGCTCGAATGCGATGGATACGCCCGCGGCCGAGGCGAACCGGGTTTCGGTGCTGGCCGCGAGCGGCGGTCCGCCGGGTCCTCCGCTCATGAGCAGGGATGAACCATCCGCGGTCAGCTCCAGGTACTGTCCCGTTCGCGTATCCCGGTATCCGCCGGCGAAGGCGGCGACGTCCGCGGGATCGACATCCACTCCTGCCGCATCCGCCGGAGGTTCCCCGGCCATGGCTTCCGCGAGATAGAGTTCCGCCACCTGGCGGGCGAGTCCGCCGGGGTTGGCCTCGGCCACGTTGCACATCAGCGACACCGCGACCCCGTGATCCGGATAGCGCGTGAGAAAACCGCGGTACCCGGCGGTCGAACCGCCGTGCGACACCTCGCGCACACCCTTGTATTCGCCCACGCGAAGCCCGCCCGCATAGCCGGTCTTCCACCCGGAGTCGAGCGTTCCTTCCTCGTGCATGAGACGGACGAATTCCGGGCCGCCGACCTCGCCGGTGTCGAGGTTGCGGGTGAACCGGAGGAGGTCGCCGACGGTCGTGAGCAGACCGCCGTTGCCGTGCACGTTCTCGAACGGCATCAGCATGTGCCATTCGCCGTCCCCTCTCCGCCGGTAGCCGACGGAGCGCTCGTCCACGATCTCGGTGAAATCGTCCCGCCACTGCGTCCTGGTCATCCCGAGAGGACGGAAGATGCGCTCCTGCGAGAACTCGTCGAACGTCTGTCCGGTCACCCGCTCCACGAGCATCGCCTGGAGGTTGTATCCGGTATTCGTGTACGAGTTCTCGCAGGAGCGCATCTTCCGTCCTCTCGGGATGACCAGGACGCAGTG
>JAPPBA010000127.1 GCA_026705295.1 Candidatus Palauibacter australiensis | reverse complement strand
TGAGGGGGAGGTAGCGAAGCGAGGGCGGCAGGTCCCGCGCCGCCAGTTCGGCGGCAATGTAGTCCTCGTACCTGCCCATTCGCTTCAGGCCGCGCCGCACCGGATCCCGTCCCTCGGTCCTCCAATGATCCAGCCACCGGGCAGCCTCCTCCCCGATCACTCCGTCATCAGCCGATGGCAACACGATATCAACATGGGTCCGCTCGATCCGCAGCTCGCGATCCTCGCCTTGGAGGGAGGCATGGGCCGTGATCGAATCCGCGTCCCGGTCGCTCGCCATGACGGGCATCATGGCTAGGACCACGACGGTGAGAGCGAAGACGAAATCCGTGAGCGGCGATCGCCCCCCGGGAGCGTTTCCGATTTCATGCGGGATCATGAGCCGATGAACAACGCGCCGGAACACGCGGCGCACTCCTCCCCCATCCGGTCCGCGCAGGCGCCGCCGAGCCGTCCGCAGGGGATCCGTTCATAAGCCGGGTCTGCTTCGCGGGTCCTCCTGTTTATCAACTCGACGGCCAAGGCACGGTTCAGGAGGCTCTCGATGGCCGTCCGTCTCTCCGCACGCCGGCCGGGTGCCGCGGTCCCGCGGTCATGGACGGATCGCGGGACCGCGCGGGCATGTCCGTTGTTGTCGTATGCAAATGTCTTCATGGAATTACCTTGTGGCCACCCGCGGGCGGACGGCGGCATGCACGCCGGGGACGTCCGTTCGGAAGGCCTCGGCGGCGAGAGCACGAGTGCCCGTGAGGTAGGCCTCGTGGCTTGGTTCGCACAGCTACCGTACCGTTACGGGATCGCCATTTTCGCCTCACCGACGGATCACATCAAGGTCCAAGAAAGCTGCGGGGGCGCTCGGCAGCATAAAACCGGGAAAAACCCGGTATCCGTGACGGGAGATTTACGCAACTGGCTTGGCGGGAAATTCCCGGCAGGACCGTGAGTCGCTTCAAACCTCCGGGGCAGCGGACCGCAGACCGGAAGTGCCGGCCCATCGACCGGGAGCGCACCGTAGGCGGGGTTCGGGGGCGCCGCCCCCGCGCGGCCGCCGCTCCGCGAGCGGCGCGAAAAGCCGGGGGGTCCGGAGGGGGGGCGGAGCGCTCCCCTCGCCAGCCGCAGTGTTCAACACTGCGTCGGCTGGCTCCCGACCAGTAAGGGTCGTGAGCCAGCCCCGGCGGGGGCACTCCGGGACGGGCATGTTCTTGGGCGCGATTGACGGTGCTCGGTCGCCTCGAAGCGTGCGCAGTCGACGGGTCAACCAGCCACCCCGTCCGCCCCGTTTATCGCCGCCAGTCGAGGGGACTCGGAATTCCGCTGCTCACGAGCGTCGTGGTCGAGGGAAGGCCCACGCCAGCGCCATCGGCCGCGACCTGTCCTTCCGGCGAGTCCCGGAGAATCGCCACGATCCGGCGGGTCGCCGCGTCCAGAACGAGTGTAGTGGCCGGTCGCGACGTGTCCCCGGCCTCCAGCGCGACGGATCCTTCCGGCCCGGCGAGCGTGATCGTTGCCAGAGTCCCGGCCCACTCGTCCCTCACCGGAATCGCGAAGACGAACCCGGCGGCGCCGGGGGTCTCGGCGTCGGCGACCTGGTGCATCGCGAACCGGAGCTCGAACAACTCGTCGCCGCGGTCGTCGGAGCCGACCAGCCGGTAAGGCCCGCCCCGCTCGGGCAACGCGGGCGGCGCGTCCAACACGAACGCGGGCTCGATGCTCAAGCGGCCCTCCTCGACGCCGCCGCGCACCACCAACGTCCGCTGGAAACTCCGCTCGCCGCTCGCCGGGGCGCTCGGATTCCGGTAGTGGAGCGCCTTCTTATAGCTGTAGTCGCTGATCCAGTCGTTGGCGCGGCAATACGTCATGAGGTCGGTGGCCGTCGGCTCGACGAGCGTGCCGGCCAACCGGTCGTATCCCCAGGCTCCGATCCGTCCGCCGGGGTGGGGGAATCTCCCGTCGACGCCCTGGGGGCCGCCGCAGGGAGAATGGCTCAGCGACAAATTGTGCCCGAACTCGTGCGCGACGGTGTGGCCATCGAGCCGCGATACGCTCAGATGGCTTCCAATGTACGCAACGCCGATGGCGCCCCCGTCGATCCACGGCGGCACGCCCATGTAGTGGCCGGACGCGCCGTCTGCCGTGTACAGCAGCGCGAGATCGCCCAGCACCCGGTCGATGCGCTCCTTCGGGTCGTAGTCCACGAACACCGCCTCGCGCACCGCGACGGTTATGTCGGCGACGGGCAGCCACTCGCGGGTCTCGTAGAACAGCTCGTGCTCCGCCGTGAGCTCCTGCGCGACCTTGAACCCCGACGAGTCGGGTTTCTCATCCCAGAGGAACGGCACCGCCGTGACGTTGAAGGGCGGCATCGTGCGGATGTCGAGCGCCATGCGGCCTTCGGCCGGAATCCGTCCGCCGATCCCCAGCGACGGGTCCAGCGTGCCGTCCGGGTCCACCTCGACCACCATCTCCGTGCCGGGAACGATGACGCGGGCCGGCACCACGGCGTTCGCCGTCCGGTCCAGGTCTCCCTCGGCCATCTCCCATGGGACCTGTTGCGAGCTCCCGTCGATCAGGACCGAATGCGTCTCGGCCTCCCCCCGGTAGAACATCGCCCGGATCGGCGGCATCGACGCGACGACCCCCGAGTCGGCCATCACGAACACCCGCAGCAGCGCCTCCTCGTCCGCCACCAGCGGCACCCCGAAGTCGTGAGACTGCACGGGTTGCGTGAGGTACGCGTCCACCGCCGGGGCCCGTGGTTCGAGGGAACTCCTGATCGAGTAGCCCCCCCGGCTCTCCCTTTGGAGCCCGAGCACCCGAACGTAGTGTGGACCGGGACGGACATTGGTGAAGAGCCGCACGTCGGAGCCCTCGTCATCCAAGCCCATGAGCTGGTTCCGGCCATCGTAGAGCGCGCCGATGAGATCGGCGTCGCCCTCGGATTCCAGGGTCAGCGCCCCAGCCCCGGCAATTTCGAGCCGGAACCAGTCCTCGTCCCCGGCGCTCTCGATTCTGCCCTCGAATCGTTCGCCGAGTTTGCCCACGGTCGCGCCCCCGGGATCGTTGCCGTGATCGTCCGGGCAAAGTTCCACCTCCGCATCCTCGATCAGCCCGAGCCAATCCCGGAACGGCTTCGCGCCCGGCAGGCAGAGCCCGGTGCCCTCAAGCCGCAGTGTCGATATCAGGGCCAGCCGTAGCATCCGCTCCGGCACTTCTCCGCCGAATCCGGCGTTGCCGCCAAGCACCAGCGTCCTGAGGTGCGCCAGATCCCCGGTCTCCAACGGGAGAATGCCCGACAGATCGTTGTCCGCGAGTTCCAGCCCCAACACCATGTCGGCCGTGTCCGCGGTCACGCCGTGCCAGTCGTCCAGCGGCGCGTCGGTCAGCCAGTTCCCGTTGTTGCTCCAATCGTCGCCGTTCGTCCACTTGTCGTCGTCGTCGAGCACCGCCGGCAGCCGGTCAGGAAGGCCGTAGCCGGACACCA
>JAPPBA010000126.1 GCA_026705295.1 Candidatus Palauibacter australiensis | reverse complement strand
GGTCTTTCAGGAGTTCTACCACCAGGTCACAAGACCCAGTCGTCAGCACCCTCTCACGCCCGAACAGGCGCTCAGGTTCATCGAGTTGCTCGACCCCCTTCGTGTGCAGGAGATCACGTTCGACGTGTTCCTGGGGGCGGTGGCCATCAGCCGGCGCTTCCAGCTGTCGTACTGGGACGGCGCAATTCTGGCCGCAGCCCGCACCTGCGGCTGCGACATCGTGTATTCGGAAGACTTGAGCGCCGAGCAGGACTATGGCGGTCTGCGGATCATCAATCCGTTCTCCGAAGTGCGCTGAATGAAGGTGGGGCTGGGCGGGCGGATCCTCATTGGGATGCTCGCCGGCGTTGGCCTGGGCGTAGTCCTCGGCGAGCGCGTCGGCGCGATCCAGCCGCTGGGCGATCTCTTCATCACCCTCCTGATACTGGCGGCCGCCCCCCTCGTCTTCTTCAATCTCCTCGCGGGCCTGACCTCGCTCACGGACCTGCGGACGCTGGGGAGACTCGCGGGCAAGACCGTCGGTTTCTTTCTCACGACGGAACTCATCGCGCTCTCGCTGGGGCTGGGCGCCATGGCGCTCCTCCGCCCCGGCGTCGGCCTGCGGCTCACGGAAACGGTGCCGGAGCCGGTCTCGGGGGCGGTGGGCGAGGCCCCGTCGGTGGGCGATGTCCTCCTCGACATGATCCCGACGAACGTCTTCCGCGCCTTCGCCGAGGGGAACGTGGTGCAAATCGTCATCCTCGCGCTGATGCTGGGGATCGCGACCATGGCGCTGGGGGCCGGCCCGCGCGCTCGCCTCGCCACCCTGTTCGAGGACCTGGCGGGGCTCTTCCGGCGGCTCGTCCACATGATCCTGTGGATCGCACCCGTCGGGATCGGCGCCCTCGTCGCGGTCACGGTGGGCCGCTACGGGGCGGACCTGATCGGCCCGATGGCCCGCTTCCTCGCGGGACTCTGGGGGGCGCAGGTCGTCATCGTGACCGGGTACATGCTCCTGCTCAGGTTCTTCAGCGACTTCCGTCCCGCCCGCTTCCTGCGCGCTACCGGCTCCCTGTGGGCGACGACGGCCGCCACGACCTCCAGTCTCGCCTCGCTCTCGGTCGGGCTGGAGACGGCCGGCCGTCTCGACCTGCCGCGCCGCGTGTACTCCTTCGTCCTCCCCCTCGGGGCGCAGCTCAACAAGGACGGGACGTCGGTCATGCTCGCGGCCGTCCTCCTCTTCACGGCGCAGGCCGCCGGGGTCACCTTCTCCCCGGCGGACTTCGTCACCATCCTGCTCCTGGGCATGCTGCTCTCGCACGGGACGGGCGGGGTGCCGGGCGGCGGGTTCGTCGTCGCGCTCATCTACGTGCAGGCGCTGAACCTGCCGATCGAGGTCGCGGCGATCGTGGGCGGGATCTACCGGCTGGTGGACATGAGCAACACGACGGTGAACATCATGGGCGACATGGTCGGCGCGGCGCTCGTCACCCGCTCCGAAGCGAGGCGAGCGTGAGGCGGAGCCCGATGGCGACCCGGAGGCGCCCATGAACCCGGATGTGAGAGCGCTCTTCCCCGGCGCGCGCGAGCAGCCCTACTTCGACATCTCCGCGAACTCGCTCATGGCCGAGCCGGTGCGGGCGGCGATCGAGCGTCACCTGGGGGCGAGGACGTCGGGGCGGGGCGACAAGACGGAGATGGTGGCCACCGTCAATCGCGCGCGGGCCTCCTTCGCGTCGCTGATCGGCGCGAGTTCCGACGAGGTCGCGATCACGAAGAACGTCTCCGACGGCCTCAACCTGTTCGGCGCCAGCCTCCCGTGGCGGGCGGGGGACAACGTCGTGCTGTGTCCCGCCCTGGAGCACCCGAACAACATCTACCTCTGGTACAGTCTCGTCCGCACGCACGGGATCGAGGTGCGGCCGGTCGCGCCGGAGGAAGGGCACGTGCCGGTCGAGGCGATGGCCGCGGCGATGGACGAACGCACGCGGCTCGTGACGATCCCGAGCATCACCTTCGCCCCGGGGTTCGTGACGGACATGAAGGCGATCGCGGCGGCGGCCCGCGGCGTGGGGGCGCTGACGCTGGTGGACGCGGCGCAGTCGGTCGGCGCGCACCGCACGGACGTGGACGATCTCGGCGTGGACGCGCTGGCCGTCGCGGCGCAGAAGGCCCTGCTCTCGGTGTACGGGTTCGGCTTCCTCTACCTGCGGCGCGAGGTGGCCGAGACGCTGACGCCGGTCCACGTGGCGCGGTTCGGGATCGAACTGGACGCGCACGAGACGGCGTATTCGGACGACGAACTCCGCTTCCGCCCGGGCGCGCTCCGTTTCGACGTGGGCAACTACAACTACCTCGGCGCGGCGGCGACCGACGCGGCGCTGGAGCTGCTCTCCGACTGGGGCATCGAGCGCGTCGAGGCGCACGTGCGGGGCCTGGCGGCCAGCCTGGCAAGCGGGCTGCTCGACCTCGGCCTCCCGGTCGTCGGCGGGAGGCCCGGACCTCACCTCGCACACATCGTCTCGGTCGGCGAGAGCGGCGGCGGACGCCACTACACGGCCGACGACCCCGCCATGAACTCGCTGCACGACCACCTGACCGCCGCCGGCATCCGCCTCGCGATCCGCACCGGCATGCTCCGCTTCTCCCTCGGCGTCTACAACGACGAGTCCGACATCGACCGCGTCGTGGAGGCCGCTCAAGCGTGGTGTGCCCGGACACGGTATGGTCAGGCGCACCGGGAGGACGACAATGGCTACTGATTCTCACCGTCCCGCGCTCGACCGGCGGGCGTTCATGGCGTCGCTGTCGGTGCTCGGGTTGGGCGGAACGGCGCTCCCGGCCGCGCTGTGGGCACGCACCAATCACGGGCAGGAGGCCGTTACCCGGGCTGACATCAGCGCTGCCGTGCGCGTCGCCGGACTCGACTTCAGCGAGGACGAAGTCGAACTCATGGTGGAGGAAGTGAACGCGATGCGGGAGCGGTACGCGCAACTCCGCACGATGGGGATGCCGAACTCCGTCGTCCCCGCCCTCCACTTCGATCCCGTGCTTCCGGGGACCTCCTATCCGGCCCCATCCGCGTCGACCGTCTTCCACTACACGCGTCCGCGGGGTCTCGAGCGGCCCGCAAACCTTGAGGAACTCGCGTTCCGGCCCGTGACCGAACTGGCTCAACTCGTTCGCTCCCGGCAGGTGACGTCGACCGAACTCACGGAGATGTACCTGGGCAGGCTGCGCGCGCACGGCGATACGCTGCTGGCCGTGATCGCGCTCACCGAGGACCTCGCCATGCGGCAGGCGGCGCGCGCCGACGCCGAGATCGCGCGGGGATACTACCGGGGGCCGCTGCACGGGATCCCCTGGGGGGCGAAGGACCTTCTCTCCGAGGACGAGACCCTCACGACGTGGGGCGCCAAGCCGTACGAAGACCAGTACATCCCCGAGGACTCCACCGTGGGGCGGAAGCTCGAGGAAGCGGGCGCGGTGCTCGTCGCGAAGCTCACGCTGGGGGCGCTGGCGCGCGGGGATGTGTGGTACGGGGGACTGACGCGGAACCCGTGGAACCTCGAGCAGGGGTCGAGCGGGTCCTCCGCCGGGTCCACAGCGGCCGTCGTGGCGGGCCTCGTCGGATTCGCGATCGGAAGCGAAACGCTGGGCTCGATCGTCTCTCCCTCCACCCGCTGCGGCGCCTCGGGGCTCCGGCCCACCTTCGGTCGCGTGAGCCGGGCGGGGGCGATGGCCCTCTCGTGGTCGATGGACAAGCTGGGGCCGATCTGCCGCAGCGTGGAGGACTGCGCGATCGTGCTCGACGCGATCCAGGGGTCGGACGACCAGGATCCGACGGCGCGCGACGTGGCCTTCGACTGGGACCCCGAGCGGCCGCTATCGGAGTTGCGCGTCGCCTGGGTGCCCTCGGCCTTCGAGGCGGAGCGGGAGGACGCGGAGTGGAAGGCGTTCGACGAGGCGTCGCTCGAGGTCGTGCGCGGGCTCGGCATCGACCCGGTGCCGCTGGAGCTGCCGGACGACCTCCCCTACGACGCGATGCGGATCATCCTCAGCGCGGAGCAGGGGGCGGCGTTCGACGACCTGATCGTGAGCGGGCGGGAGGATGAACTCGTGCTGCAGGGGGAGAACGCGCGCCCCAACATCATGCGCACCGGCCGCATGATCCCCGCGTCCGAGTACATCCAGGCGAACCGTGCGCGCACGATCGCCATGCACCGCTTCGCGCGGACGATGGAGGGGATCGATGTCGTCGTCACGCCGAGCTTCGGGGGATCCATGCTCCTGCTGACGAACCTCACGGGCCACCCGCAGGTCGTGATCCCGAACGGATATCGTTCGGAGGACGGGACGCCGACGAGCATTTCGTTCGTCGGGAAGCTGTTCGGCGACGCGGAGGCGCTACGGCTCGCGAAAGCGGTGCAGGACGCGACGGAACACCACCTGCGGCGACCGCCGCAGTTCGCATCGTGACGATCGACCTCCGCAGCGACACGGTGACGCGCCCCACGGAGGCGATGCGGGCGGCGATGGCGGCGGCGCCCGTGGGCGACGACTGCTACGGGGACGACCCGACGGTGCTCGAGCTGGAGCGGCGGACGGCGGAGATCCTCGGCAAGGAAGCCGCCATGTACGTGCCGACGGGGACGATGAGCAACCAGCTCGCCCTGCGCGCGCACACGGAGCCGGGCGACGCCGTCCTCATCGGCCCGGGCGCGCACATCTGGTTCGGCGAGGGGGGCGCGCCGTCGCCGATCTCCGGGGTCGTCATCCGGCCGCTCGAGGGCGACCGCGGCATGTTCGGCGCGGCGACGCTGCGGGCGGCGCTCAACCTCGACATGGGGACCGTGCGCGCGCGCATGCAGGCGCCCGTGCGGCTTGTCTGCGCCGAGAACACGCACAACGGGGCGGGCGGCGCCGTGTGGCCGCCGGACCTCCTGCGCGAGATGCTCGCCGCCGCGCGCGAGGCCGGCCTCGCGACCCATCTCGACGGCGCCCGGCTGTGGAACGCGACCGCGGCCACCGGCATCCCCGAAGCCGAGTTCGCGCAGGGCTTCGACACGGTGAACGTCTGCTTCTCCAAGGCGCTCGGAGCGCCGCTGGGTTCCGCCCTCGCCGGCCCGACCGGCCTCGTCGAGCGCGCCCGCCGCTTCAAGCAGCTCTACGGCGGGGGCTTCCGGCAGGCGGGGATCGTCGCCGCCGGCGCCCTGTACGCGCTCGAGCACCACCGCGGGCGGCTCGCGGAAGACCACGCCCGGGCGAAGAGACTGGCCCGCGGACTCGCCGCGATCCCCGGGCTGGAGGTCGACGTCGAAGGGGTGGAGACGAACATCGTCCGCTTTCGGACGACGGTGGGCGCCGCGCCGGAGTTCGCGGGACGCTGCCGGGAGGCGGGGGTCCTGCTGAACGCCTACAGCCGGCGGGACCTGCGGGTCATCCCCCACCTCCACACGACGGACGACGATGTGGCGGCGGCGCTGCAGGTCTTCCGCGCGGCCGCGGCGGCCTAGCCCGGGGTCTCGCGGCTCAGGCCGTGCCGGCCTGGCCTTCTTTCCCGAGCGCGACGGCGACTTCGGCGTCGATCGCCGAGGTGATCTCGTCCGAGCGCTCCGAGCCGAGCAGGACCGCGATCCAGCGCGTGGACTCGTTCGTCCCCAGCACGATGCGGAACATCACCGTGAGCGGCACCGACAGCAGCATCCCCACGGGTCCCAGGACCCAGCCCCAGAAGACGAGCGAGGCGAAGACGACGAGCGTCGACAGGCCCACGCTGTACCCCATCACCTTCGGCTCGATGAGGTTGCCCCAGAGCACGTTGACCACGAGGAAGCCGGCCGCGACGGCGACCGCCGTCCCGACCCCGACCGTGAGCCACGCGACCAGCACCGCCGGCACGGCGGCGATGAAGGACCCGATGTTGGGTACGTAGTTCAGCAGGAATGCGAGCACGCCCCACAGAATCGGGTAGTTGACGCCCAGGAGCGCCATCAGCCCCGCGACGCAGAGGCCGGTGCCGAGGCTGACGATCGTCTTGAGCACGACGTAGCGCCGAACCGCGCTCCCGACCTTCTCCCAGTTCTCCCGCGCCTCCGACGCATCGGCCTCGCCGAGGGCGACCCGCACCTTGGTGGGGAAGCTCGAGACCTCGAGCAGCATGAAGACCATCGTGAGGATGATCAGGAGCCCGTTGGCGAGGATGAACCCGAGGTTCTCGACGAGCTGCCGCATCAGGCCGAGCATCCAGCTCGGCGAGATCAGTTCGTCGGTATCGAGTACCGGCGACTGTAGCCCGAAACGCACCATGTAATCGCTCAGCGTGGTTGCCACAGCCTCGACCTGTTCCGCGAAGAGCAGGTCGAGTTGCGCTTCCGAGCGACCGAGTTCGACGACGGGGGTCGCGAGCAGGCCTCCCGCCACCGTGCCGAGAGCGAGGATGACGAGCACCAAGGCGAGGACGGCGACGGACTTGGGGATCTTGTGGTCCGTCATCCAGCGCAGCGGCGTGGAGCACAGAATGGTGAGAAAGAGCGCGAGGACGAAGGAGACGACGAGCGCGGAGGCGGCCCGCATCCCGGCCACGATGATGACGAAGGCCGCCAGGTTCAGAAGGGTCCGGTGTACTCGTGTCGCGTCGTCGCGCATCACACGAGGGTGCGCGCCGGAGCGGGCCGGGGCAACCCCGGAGATGGCAGGCGCCAGATGGCGGGCACCGACACCGGATCGTCGTTGCAGCGCGCGCCTTTCGGCGGATAACTTCGACCGTTCCCTCGTGACCGAGAACTGTGACCGAGAACTTCCGGGATGAACTCCCGAAACGAACTGCCGGGAAGAAGCGCTTGATCGAACCGAAGATCCGTGTGCTCGTGGCTAAACCGGGCCTCGACGGCCACGACCGCGGTGCGAAGGTGATGGCGGCCGCGCTCCAGGACGCGGGCATGGAGGTCATCTACACGGGACTCCACCAGACGCCCGAGATGATCGCCGCCACCGCGCTCCAGGAGGATGTGGACGTCGTGGCGCTCTCGATCCTGTCGGGGGCGCACATGACGCTCTTCCCGCGCGTGAAGTCGCTCCTCGACGGCCAGGGGATGGACCGCGTGCTGCTCACCGGGGGAGGGATCATCCCCGCCGAGGACATGGAGGCGCTGACCGACCTCGGCGTCGGCCGCCTTTTCGGTCCGGGGACCTCCACCTCCGAAGCCGTTGACTACATCCGCGCCTGGTTCGAGGAGCACGGGCGCGAAGCCTCCGGGGCAAGCGGCTAGCGGCGGCGGTGAGTAAAACCGACGACAGCCGGATGGGCGCGCTCGTCGCCGAACTGCGCGAACTCGAGGCCCGGGTCCAGCGCGGCGGCGGGGAAGAGCGCGTGGCCCGGCAGCACGCCCAGGGCAAGCTCACGGCGCGCGAGCGGGTCGACCTCCTCATCGACGAAGGCGGCGGTTTCCTTGAGATTGGCCTCCTCATCGCGCACGACCGCTACGATGGCAAGGCGCCGGCCGCCGGGGTCGTCACCGGGGTGGGCGAAGTCTGCGGGCGCGAGGTCGTCATCGTCGCCAACGACCAGACGGTGAAGGCCGGGAGCTGGTGGCCCGAGACGATCGTGAAGATCCTGCGGGCGCAGGAGATCGCGATGCGGTGCCGCGTGCCGATCGTCTATCTCGTGGACTCGGCCGGCGTGAACCTGCCGTACCAGGGCGGGGTCTTCCCGGGACAGTACGGCGCCAGCCGCATCTTCTACTACAACTCGATCATGCGACACTACCTCGAGGTGCCGCAGATCTCCGCCGTGATGGGACAGTGCATCGCGGGGGGCGCGTACCTTCCCGCCCTGTCGGACGTGATCGTGATGGTCGAGGGCACGAGCTTCATGGGTCTCGGGGGGCCGAACCTGGTGAAGGGGGCGACGGGGCAGGAGGTCGAGGCCGAGGAACTCGGCGGGGCGCTCATGCACAACCGCGTGAGCGGCGTGGCGCACTACCGGGTGGAGGACGACCCCGCGTGCATCGAGAAGGTCCGCGCGCTCGTCGCCGGACTCCCCGCCGGCCTGCGCCCGGACCCCGCCCTCGAAGCGCGGGACGCGGCGCGCGCCGCGGAGGACGTCTACGGGCTCCTGCCCGGCGACCACCGCCAGCCCTTCGACATGGAGGCGGTACTCGAGACGATCCTCGACGAGGGTCCGTTCGAGGAGTTCCAGGCGGACCGCGCGCCGGAGATGCTCACGGGAACGGGGCACATCGACGGCTACCGCGTGGGGGTCATCGCGAACCGGCGGGGCATGTTCCGGGGCGAGGCCGGCGAACCACCGAAGTTCGGTGGGATCGTGTACACGGAGAGCGCGGAGAAGGTGGCCTACTTCATGGAGCTGTGCGACCGGCACGACACGCCGCTCCTCTTCGTGCAGGACGTGAGCGGGTTCATGGTTGGGCCGGAGGCGGAGCAGTCCGGGATCATCCGGGCGGGCGCGCGCATGGTCGAGTCGATGGCGACGGCCCGCGTGCCCAAGGTCGTGCTCACGGTCAACCACGCGAGCGGGGCGGGGTACTATGCGATGGCGGCGCAGGGGTTCGATCCCGACTTCATCTTCACGTGGCCGACGGGGCGCATGGGGGTGATGGAGGGGGAGGCCGCCGTGCAGGCCGCGTTCGGACGCAAGCTGGAGGAGGCGGCGGGCGGAGAGCTGGACGGGGAGACGGCGGTGGCGATCGAGCGGACGCGGGAGAACTACGAGGAGCAACTCGATGCGAAATACGCGGCGGCGCGGGGCTTCGTGGACGCGATCCTGACCCCGGAGGACACGCGGGCGGTGCTGTCGCTCGCGCTCCGCTGCTCCCTCGGCAACCCGGGCCCCCATCTCGGACCCTTCACCCTCCCGGACCACCTGTGAACGCGCAGCTCGGGGCGCCGGAAGCCCTCGCGCTCGAAGAGGCGTCCGCCGCGGTGGGACTCGAGGAGCGGCCGCTCCCGGCCCGGACGCGGCTCGACGGCGGCCGCCGGGTGCGCGTCGCCTCCGGGCAGGGGTTCTGGGGCGACTGGCAGGAGGCGCCCAAGCTGCAGGTGCGGCGCGGATCGATCGACTACCTGATGCTCGACTACCTGGCCGAGATCACGATGTCGATCATGCAGAAGCAGCGGGACCGGAACCCGGCCGCCGGCTACGCGCGCGACTTCGTGTCCCTGATGGACGACCTCATCCACGATCTCCTCGAGAAGGAGGTCCGCGTGGTCTCGAACGCGGGCGGCGTGAACCCGGAGGGCTGCCGGGCCGAACTCGGGTTCGCGTTCGCGGACGCGTCGCTGCCGCGCCGGCCGCGGGTCGCGGTGATCACGGGCGACGACCTGATGGACTCGCTCGACGACCTCCTCGCGGCGGGACACGAACTCCGCCACATGGAGACGGGCGAGCCGCTCTCCACCGTGCGCGACCGGGTGGCCGCCGCGAACGCGTACCTCGGCGCCGAACCGATCATCGAGGCGCTGCGGCAGGAGGCGGACATCGTCGTGGCCGGGCGCTCGACGGACACCGCGCTCACCTACGCGCCGCTCATGCACGAGTTCTCCTGGCCGGCCGACGACTGGGACCGGCTCGCGCACGGGGTCGTCGCCGGACACATCAACGAGTGCGGTTGCCAGGCCTCCGGCGGGAACTCGCTCGTCGACTGGCGGGAGATCGACCTCACGCTTCCGGGCTATCCCATCATCGAAGCGGACGAGGATGGGCCCTTCATCGTGACGAAGCACTCGGGCCTCGGCGGGCGAGTCACGTGGGAGACCGTCGCGGAGCAGATCGTGTACGAACTCGGCGACCCGCGGGAGTACATCACGCCGGACGTGGTCGCGGACTTTTCGACCATCCGCCTCCGCGATCTGGGCAGGGACCGGGTCCGGGTCGATGGCGTGGCCGGCCGCTCGCGCACAGACAAGCTCAAGGTTTCCATCGCGTACCACGATGGCTTCAAGGCCGTGGGCGCCCTGACCTACGCCTGGCCCGACGCGGTGGACAAAGCGCGGCGCGCGGACGAGATACTCCGGGGCCGCCTGCGGCACCTGGGGCTCGAGTTCGACGAGATCCGGACGGAACTCGTCGGCGCGGGGGCCTGTCACGGGCCGCTGGCGGGGCCCCCCTCCGATGACCTCCCCGAGGTTACGCTACGGGTCGGGGTCCGCAGTCCGGACCGCCACGCCGTGTCGCGTTTCAGCCGGGAGATCGCGCCCCTCATCCTCGCGGGCCCGCCCACGGTCACCGGCTTCGCGGGCGGGCGGCCCCGTGTGCAGGAGGTTGTCGCCTACTGGCCCGCGCTCATCGACCGAGGCGTCGTCGAGGGCCGTGTGAAGGTGGAGACGATGGAGCTGTGAGAGTGCGGCTGAAGGAGATCGCGTTCGCCCGTTCGGGCGATAAGGGAGACACGGCGAACGTGGGCCTCATCGCCTTTCGTCCATCCATTTATCCGATTTTGGTAAAGGAAGTTACCGCGGAACGTGTGAAGTATCACTTCAAGGGAATCTGCGAGGGCGAGGTCGAGCGGTTCGAGCTTCCCAACCTGCGGGCGCTCCACTTCCTCCTCCACCGCTCGCTGGGAGGAGGCGGGACCGTCTCGCTCATGCTCGACGCCCAGGGGAAGACGTTCGCCACCGCCCTCTTGAGGATGGAGGTCGACGTGCCGGACCACCTCCTGAACCGGGCGGACTGAGACGCGGTTCGGGCACCCGAGAGGCTCATGTTCGAATACCTCGAGATCGAGATCGACGAACGGACCGGCGTGAACCGGATCCATCTCGACCGCGCGGAGCGCCGCAACGCGCTAAGCGGGGCGCTCGTGGCGGAGATGAAGGAGGCGCTCGCGCTGGCCGAGGCGGACGCCCGGGTGCGCGTGATCGGGATCGGCGGGCGCGGCCCGGACTTCTGCGCGGGCGCCGACCTGGCGGAGGTGCAGGCCTCGGTCGAGGAGGGGGTCATGGCCAGCCTCCGGGAGGCGGAAGCGCTCGGCGAACTCTTCACGCTCCTGCGGAGGCTCTCGAAGCCGGTCGTCGCGATCGTGCACGGCCGCGCGCTGGCGGGCGGGTGTGGCCTGGCGACGGCATGCGACCTCGTGCTCGCTGCGGAGAGCGCCCGCTTCGGCTACCCGGAGGTGCGGCTCGGTTTCGTGCCCGCGATGGTGACCGCGATCCTGCGCCGGAACCTGGGGGAGAAGCGCGCCTTCGAGTTGATGTCGCTCGGGGACGCGATCGATGCGCCGGAGGCGTCGCGGCTGGGCCTCGTGAACCGAATCTACGGGGACGCGGAGTTCGAGGCGGAAAGTGCCGCCTTCCTGGCCGAACTCGCGGGGCGGAGCGCGTCGGCGCTCGCGCTCACGAAGAAGCTGCTGTACGGCACCGAGGGGCAGAGCTTCGAGGCCGCGGTCGCGACCGGCGCGCGCGTGAACGCGCTCGCCCGCATGACGGACGACTGCCAGGCGGGGATCCGCCGGTTCCTGGATCGCGGCAAAGCCCCGCCTGAGCACCGAGAGCGGTGAGGCGGGAGAAAGGGGAGAGAGCATGAGCGAGAACGGCGTGGCTTCGGCGGCGGGATCGGCCTTCCTGTGGCGGGTCGGGGCGCTTGGCGCGGGCGCGTCGGGCATCGTCCTCCTCGCGACGGACGGGGCGCCGCTCACGCTCGCCGTCCTCCTGCTCATCGCGGCGCTCGCCGCGGCGGGCGTGCTCCTGGGCGGCGGCGCGCACGGCGCCGCGGTCGAGGGGGGGCTCGACCTGAGCGCCCGCCTCGGGCTCGGGCTGCTCGGCGGACTCCTCGGCGCCGCGGTCTCCGCCGCGGCGCGCTCGGTCGTGGCGACGTTCGGCTCCATCGGAGCGGTGAGCATGGGACTGACCTCGGGGTGGACGGGCGCGGAGTTCCTGTCGCACCTCGGAAGCGGCGCGGTCTGGGGCCTCATGCTCGGAGTGCTCTACACCTACCTGTCCGGCTCGCCCGCCGCGCGCGGCGCGACCTTCGCCCTGGCGCCGACCCTCTACGTCGTCATCCGGCTCGGCCTTGGCGAGCCCGCGCTGGACTTTGCGAGAGGAGACCTCCCGCTGGTGTCCGCGCTCGCGCTCTACGTGGGCCGGGGCGTGTTCGCCGTCTTCTCCATCCTCGCGGTCAACGTGCTGTGGGGAGCGATCGCCGGCGCGACGCTGGGCTGGGGGGAAGCGGGCGATGAGACCCCGGTCGCCCGCCCGATCGACGAGTGATCGGATCATAGCGGATTGGACGACCGGACGGGGGCGTTGACGGCGGGCCGCGACTGGTGGCTGCGGCTGCAGATCGGTCTCGGCCTGGCCGGGGGCGCCACATGGTTGATCGGCGCGCTCACGGAGCAGGACTTCGTGGCCGGCGCCGGCTGCGGTCTTATCGTCGCCGCCGTCGTCCTCCGCCTGGGGCGTACGAGGGCCTGACCCGGCCGTCGGCGGTTGCGGTCGCCGGCGCTCCCCGACCCCGGGGGGTTGATTCGCCGGCGCTCCCCCGGCGCTCGGGGGTCCGGCGGTTGATCCCGCGTTGACGGCGCGGCGCATCGAGGGGTGTGAATACCGACGAAAGCACCACCTCGGACGGCCCCGCAGCCACCCTCCGGGACGCGCGCGACGTCCTGAGGGACCGGTTCGGCTACGACGACTTCCGTCCCGCCCAGGCGCGCGTGGTGGAAGCCGTGCTGAGCGGCCGGGACACCCTCGCCGTGCTGCCGACGGGATTCGGCAAGTCGGTGTGCTTCCAGATCCCCGCGCTGCTGCGTCGGCGGACGACGCTCGTCGTTTCGCCGCTCATCTCGCTCATCGAGGACCAGGTCGCCGGGGCTGCGCGCCGGGGCATGCGAGTGCTCGGCTGGACGAGCGCCACGCCGCGGGAAGAGGTGAACGCGGCGCTCAAGTACGCCCGTCGTGGTGAACTGGACCTCCTGTACGTCGCGCCCGAGCGCCTCGAGAACCGGGCCGTGTGCGATCGCTTGCGCGACGTCGGCGTGGCCGGCATCGCGGTCGACGAGGCGCACTGCGTTTCCCAGTGGGGGCACGACTTCCGCCCGTCGTACCTGCGGATCGGGCGCGCGAGGGAGAGGCTGGGCCGCCCGCCGCTGGCGGCCCTCACGGCCACCGCGACGTGGCGAACGCGGCGCGAGATCGAGCGGTTCCTGGGGATGGAAGGGGCGATCCGCATCTTCGTGCCCGGGAACCGCCCGAACCTGCGCTACTCGGTGGAGATGGCCGCGGATGTGCGCGAGGCCTATCGGCGCGTGCGGCGCGAGGTAACGGCGTGCCGGGGGGCGTCGGCGGTCGTCTACGCGCGCTCCCGGGGGCTGAGCGCGCAGCTCGCGATCGCGCTCTCGAGGACGGGCGTGCCCAGCGCGCCGTACCATGCGCGTCTGCCGATCGAGCGGCGCCAGGCGACGCAGCGGGCCTTCCTGGACGGGAGCATTCGCGTGGTCTGCGCCACGACCGCGTTCGGCATGGGGATCGACCACCCGCACGTGCGCCTCGTCGCGCACCTCGGTGCCCCGTCGTCGCTGGAGGAGTACGTCCAGGAAGCGGGTCGCGCCGGCCGTGACGGCGAACCGGCGCGCTGCGCGATGGTCGCGATCCGCGAGAAGCGCCGCCGCGCCCTTCCGTTCGGCCGGCGCGAGCACCCCCGGCCGGGCAGCCCGCCGCCCGGCTCCGACCGGGCCGCCGCCCGCGCCGAACGGCGCGCCGCCATGCGAGCCTACATCGAGACCGCCGCCTGCCGCCGGGCGGCCATCGCCGCCTACTTCGGCGAACGCGCTCCGGTCTGCGACGGCTGCGACAACTGCGATCGCGCCCGGGCCGCGCCGGTTCGGCCCGCGCCCGCCCGCGCCCGCGGGTGGAGCGTCAGAACGACCACGACACGCCGAAGATGGCGATGACGGGGAGGGAAGCGAGCGGGGCGGGACGCGTGAGCGGCTGGTCCGACGTGGTCTGGTAGAAGAGCGCGTCCCGGCGATCCAGCGCGTTGAGCACCCGCACGTACGGGGCGATCACGACGGACGAGCGGCCGATGCTCGCGACCCAGCGTCGCGAGACTTCGGCGTCGACCCGCAGATAGGAGTCCTCGGGCGCGCCGGAGAGCACCGGCAGGGGATCGTCGCCGCTCGGCGCGCCCTTCTCCTCGGGTCCCCCAGTGACGGACGCGAAGGACAGGCCGGCCCCGTAGGCGAGCCGGATCCCGAAGTCGAACTCCCGGACGCCCGAGGAGAGCCCGCCGCTCAGGAGTTGCCGGCCCACGAACGGGGTGTCCTCGGCCGGATCGGTCGTCCACACGGCCGCAATCGAATAGCCGACCCAGCCTCGGACGGGACCCTCCTTCGCCTGCGCCCAGAGATCGAGGCCCCAGGAGTAGAGCTGATTGGCGTCCGGAAGATCGTCGAAGGACTTGAGGTAGCTTTCGACGCCGACATCGACGCCGTTCTCGAGTGCGTTCTCGAATCCGACCACCAGGTGGGAGGCGCCCGCGATACTCGATCCCGGCGTCGACGGCGGGATGTAGTCGGGATCCAACGTGGGCAGGACGCCGCCGATGGTGGGTCCGGTGAGGTCTCCGGAGAGGATGGATTCGGGTCCGCGCACGACCTGGTAGAACCTTCCGGCGGAGAGGCGGAGGTCCGCCGCCTCCGTGAGGTGCCAGGTGACGGTGCCGCGCGGAGCGAACTTCGTGCGGCGGGAGGGGGCGAAATAGCTGGTCCGGAATCCCCCCCTCACCTCGAATTCGGGGGCCACCTCCCAGATGGCCTCGCCCCAGCCGGCCACCACGTCGGCGCGCCGCACCGCGTGGGTCAGGTCGTGCGCCGTTCGGCCACCGAGTACGGTCCGCCGGTCCACCACGGTCTCGTAGGAGTCGAAGCCGCCGCCCGCGGCCCACCGAATCTCGCGGCCTCCCGACTCGAACAGCGCCTCGGTGCGGGTTCGGACGGTCCGTGCGATGACGTCCGCGAACGAGACCTCGAAGTCCAGTTCCTTGTCGCGCGGCAACGGCAGGCCCGTGCCGAACCGTCCGTGAGCGCCCCTCAGCGTGAACGTGCCGTCGGCCAGCGGCACGCGATAGCTCGCCGACCCCGCCAAGTTGCCCCAGTAGGCCGACTCCACCGCCCCGGCGTCCTCCAGCCGACCGATGTCGAGCAGCACGGACTCGCGGTTCCAGAACCCGGTAGCCGTGAGCTGCCCGGGTCCCAGACGATAGTCGAGCCGGCCCAGGAGGTCGCCGTACCCGTACGGCATCTCGCGCTCGTTCGTGATGACCGGATAGCCGAGTCCGTGAAGCGCGCGGCCGCTGAGGAGCACCCGCCCCGCGGGTCCGATCGGGCCCTCCGCCCGCAGGGTGCCGCCCAGAAGATCGGCCGCGCCGGCGACGCGGAACCTCTCCGAATCTCCCTCCCGGATCTTGAGGTCGAGGACGTAGGAGAGTCCCCCGTCGTAGCGGGCCGGCGTTCCGCCGATGTAAAGCGATGCCTCGTCGAGCACCCCGTCCGGGAAGGCGTCGAGGAGTCCGCTGAGGTGGAACGGCGCGTAGACCGGCGCGCCATCGAGCAGCACGAGCTTCAGGTCCGAGGCCGCGCCCCGCACGTAGAGCACGCTGGTAGGATCCGCGGGATCGATGCCGGTTTCATCCAGCGTCAGACCCGCCTCCACCACGCCCGGAGATGAATCCAGCGCGCGGAGTTCCGTTTCTCCCTCTTCCCGGAACCCGTCGCGGGTGAGACCCGGAGCGGGCAGCCGCCGCGCGAGGATGTGGGCGAACAGGCTCGGCATCGCGACGGGCCGCCGCTCCAGGGCCAGGTCGAGCGGGACGTCACCGCCCGCGGGGACCACGACGCTGGCGGCGAGCGGATCGCGATCCAGCGCCCGCGCGACGAGGTGGACGGGTCCCGCCGGAAGCCCATCGGCCCGGTAGAAGCCGTCGTCGTCCGTAACGAGGAACCAGGAAAACGCAGGAAAGCGAATCTCCACCGAAGCGGCCGCGATCGGTGTCTGGGATTCGGCACGCAGCACGCGGCCGAAGACGGCGCCGACGACGGGCGTGTCCTCTGAAGGGGGCGGCGGGGGATCCTGAGCGAGCGCCGCCGGAGCGAAGAAGCAGGTCGAAACCGGGCCGAGGAGCAGGGCGAATCGCCAGCGATGCGAGACGGGCCCCGACCTTCGGTGCATGGGCTTCGTCATCCCGGGATCCACCCCTCGCGGCTAGCAGTCCGTCAGGTCACCGTCGTCCGCCGCGGCGGCGTCCGTTACCCGGGCTGCTACCCGTCGGTGCCGAGAAAGATCTCCACGCGACTCGCAGCCGCCGAATCCGTGCGCCGCAACTCACCATCCTCGAGGCGGACGACCTCGCTCTCATCGATGATTACAGAACCGGTCGCGGCGTTCCGCGGCAAGGTCACGCGAATCTCATCCGCCGCTCCCGCAACCTCGATGACGCCCGGCTCCACGTGGAAGCTCGCGTCACGGGCCGCCACCGTGGCCGTCTCCGCGTCGGACAGTTCGACCGTCAACCGCGTGCCGTCGTGCCCGCCGACGATCATGATGCGCACGGCGCCGTCGCGGGGGTCCACCGACACCCGGGAAGGTCCGGCGTCCCCGGCCACCTGGGGATTGCCCGCGATCCAGGTCGCGACCACATCGATGCTGCCGTCGACCCAGCCCCTGACCGGCGATCCCGGAACCGCGTAGGCGCCCGCGGCGACGAGCAGCGTAATCCCGGCGGCCACCGCAACGGAGCGGCGACTCAGCCTTGCCCAGCGTCGCGCCCTTGCACTCGCGAGAGACGCCGGCGCCCTGCGCGCGGCTTCCCGTAGCGCCGCCGGCATCTCGATCCGCGACTCCGGTACCGAAAGCAGGTCGAGCGCCGCCGTCGCACGCCGCATCGCAAAGCGCATTTCATCGAGGCGCGCCGCGGACTCCGGGCACGCCGCCACGCGCGCTTCGACGGATCTCCGTTCTGCTGTGGTCAGCTCACCGTCGAGCAGAGCGAGCAGCGCTCCGTCGTCGACATGTGGCTGTTCACGCGTAGACATACTCAATCCTCACTATTTTCGACGCAGATTTCCAGTCGCATCCCGACCGATCACCCATCGTCCCCCCTCACCGGCCCCGACCGGTCTCGTCCTCCACGATCCGCGGATCCAGCGCCTCCGTGAACCGGCGCAGGGCCCGCGCGAGCAGCGTTCCCACCGATCCCGGCGCGACTTCGATCGCCTCGGCGATCTCGGCGTACCGGAATCCTTCCTCTCTCATCAACAGCAACTGACGGTCGCGTTCGGGCATCTCCGCCAGCGCGGCGCGCACCGCCGCGACCCGTTCAGCCCGCAAGACCGGCTGGTCCGGCAACTCCACCGGATCGTGCGCGAGGTCCGTCTGCCCGTAGCGCTGCGACAGCAACCGCCGCCGCCGCGAACTCATGCGAGCGTCGTCCCGCACCAGGTTCGTTGCCACCGTGAACAGCCAGCGCCGCACCTCCTCATCCGGAAGAGCCTGGTCCAACAGCCGAACGAACGCCTCCTGTACGACATCCGCCGCAAGGTCGGCGTCACCCACCATCCGGTCGACATACCGAAAAAGTGGTGTCCAGTGGCTCTTGTATGCCGCCTCGAAGTCCACGGTTCTCCCTTCCACACCGTTGCCGGTACGCGAAGAGCGCCGCGGGCTTGCACCCTTGCCATCCATAGGGTCAACGCCTGCCGGAGCCCGATCGTGACGCGTCCGGCCCTTCCAAATCTCCCGTTTCTGCCAGACGTTTCGGCGGGAGCCCCGCCTCCGGTACGTTAGGCGCGCGGCGTCCCGAAGTCACAGCCTGCCCGCCGCCGGGCCACGCACCCGACCCCGGCGCGCATGCGAGAGTCCCGATTGCGACGCCGGCCGCACACACCGAACCGAGGAGTGAATGGGAGATCCGAGTTTCTACCTGGAAGACCATCATGCGATGATCCGCGAGATGGTGCGGGAGTTCGCCGAGGCGGAGATCGCGCCCGTCGCCGCCCGCTACGATGAGTCGGAGGACTTTCCGTGGGATACCGGCGCCCTCATGTCCGAGCTGGGACTGTTCGGGATTCCCTTCGATGAGGGGATGGGCGGCGCGGGCATGGACCTTCTCGCCGCTTCGATCGCCGTGGAAGAACTCGCCCGCGTGGACGCGAGTCATTCGATCATGATCGGCGCGCACACGAGCCTGGCCGCGACCCCGATCGCGCGCTGGGGGACGGAGGCCCAGAAGGAGCGTTTCCTCCGGCCCCTCGCGAGCGGCCGCGTGCTCGGCGGATTCGGGCTCACGGAGCCGGGGTCGGGTTCCGACGCGGGCGGCATGCGGACGACGGCCCGGAAGGTCGGCGACCGGTGGATCATCAACGGCCGCAAGACGTGGATCACGCACGGAGGGGTGGGCGAGGTGTTTGTCGTGGGCGCCCTCACGTCGCCCGAGAAGGGCTCGCGGGGCATCACGGCGTTCGTCCTCACCAAGGAAACGTGCGATCTGGAAGACGCCGCGCGCGTCGGCTTCGGCCACTCCGAGGACCTTGAGCCGATGCCGGGGTTCACCGCCGGACAGAAGCTGCGCAAGCTGGGCTGGAACGCTTCCGACACGCGCGAACTCACGCTGGAGGACGTGGAGGTACCGGAGGAGAACGTGCTCGGCGAGGTGGACCGGGGGTTCCCCATCTTCCTCGACACGCTGGACGGCGGACGGGTCGGGATCGCCGCGCACGCGATCGGGATCGCGCAGGGGGCGCTGGACGAGACGGTCCGGTACACCGGCGAGCGGAAGCAGTTCAGCAAGAAGATCCACGACTTCCAGGGCGTTCGCTTCATGCTGGCCGAAGCGCAGACGCGCATTCACGCGGCACGGCTCATGATGCACCACGCCGCGCGCCTCAGGATGGCGGGGACGAGGCACAAGAAGGAGGCCGCTATGGCCAAGCTCTTCGCCTCGGAGACGGCGATGGACGTGACGACGATGGCGGTGCAGTTGCACGGCGGCTACGGCTATTCGCGCGAGTATCCGGTCGAACGGATGATGCGCGACGCGAAGATCACGGAGATCGGCGAGGGGACGAGCGAGATCCTCAAGATCGTGATTTCGAGGGAGATGCTGCGCGAAGCGGGCTCCCTCGATTAGTTTTGGGGGAGCAATACGGCCGTGCGTCACGGCTGTCAGCGGAAACCGGGCAGTAACGAAGAGATACACGAGCCCCCGGGCAGCGGCCGGCGGTTCGCAGCGAAGAATCGAGTCTTACAGGATGCCAGCCCTCTGGTAGCACAATCGGGCGCGGCGAACCCGCGCGCGCGCTGACGTGCGCCGCGAGATCGTCGTAAACGCCACGACCCGCGAGAAACGGGTCGCGATCGTAGAAGACCGCAAGCTCGTCGAACTGATGTACGAACGGCCCGACGAGCGCCGCATTGCCGGGGATATCTATCTCGGTGCGGTCGAGGCGATCGTGCCCGGGCTTCAGGCCGCCTTCGTCAACATCGGCGCCGAGAAGTCCGCCTTCCTGCACGCCTCCGATCTACTGTCCGACGAAGATCCCGATGAAGACGGGAATGGGGGACGGGAACGGAACGGGGGGCGTCGGAAGGGGCGCAACGAGAACGCTCCCCGCATCGAGGAGGCGATCCGCAAGGATCAGACGCTCCTCGTCCAGGTCGTGAAGGAGCCCATCGGCACGAAGGGAGCCCGTGTCACGACGCAGGTCTCCCTCCCGGGCCGCTTCCTCGTGTACATCCCGGACTCCTCCCACGTGGGCGTCAGCCGCAAGATCGGCGACCGGGAGACGCGCGTCCGCCTGCGAAGCATGGTGCGGGACATCCTCGGCGACGATGGCGGGGTCATCGTCCGGACCGTCGGCGAGGAGTTGACGAAGGAGGGCTGCGAGCGGGAACTCAAGTCGCTGCGCAAGACGTGGCGGAAGGTGCGGCGCCGGCAGAAGGGGATGAAGGCGCCGGCCCTCGTGTACCAGGACGCGCGGCTGACGTCCGGCATCATCCGCGACCTGTTCAGCGACCGGATCGACCAGCTCACGGTGGATTCGGCGGAGCTGTACCACGAGATCCGCTCCTACCTGGGACAGGTGGACCCGGACCTGCTCGAGCGCGTGAGCCGGTACGAGGGCGCGGCGCCCATCTTCGACGAGTTCGGGATCGAGGAGGAGATCCGGCGCGCGTTCCGCCGCACCGTCCACCTGAAGTCGGGCGGCCACGTCGTGATCGAACAGACCGAGGCCCTCGTCTCCATCGACGTGAACACGGGGCGCTACACGGGTCGCAAGGATCCGGCGAAGACCATCCTCAAGACGAACCTCGAGGCGGCGGGAGAGATCGCCCGCCAACTTCGCTTGCGCGACGTGGGCGGGATCATCGTCATCGACTTCATCGACATGAACGAGGAGGAGTCGCGCAACAAGGTCGTGCAGCAGATGCGGACGCTGCTGGGCCACGACCGCGCGCGCACGAAGGTGTTCGGGCTCTCCGAACTCGGTCTGCTGCAACTCAGCCGGCAGCGCGTAAGCCCCAGCCTGCACCAGCGGATGATGGAACCGTGTCCCTACTGCGAGGGCGCGGGGAGAATCCTCGCCCCCGAGACGGTGGTGCGCCGGCTGGAGCGGGCGCTGGACCGGGTGGCCGCGGCCGGCCGGGAGAGCGGGATCACGATTCTCACGCACCCGGTGATCGCCCTCCACCTGCTGGAGCGCGAACGCGAGTTCCTGAACCGGATGCGGAACAGCGGCGGGATCGCGATCGAGCTGCGCGACGACCCTCTGCTCGGTCTCGACGAGTTCCGGCTCCTCGCCCACCCGGCCGACGCCGACGTCACGAAGAAGTACATTTAGAGCTGGTGCGGTGTCTCACGACGCCAGCCGTCGCGGGCCGTGACGACGTGTCGGATGCGCGCCGTTTTGTTTGACACATCCGCCCGCCGCGGGTAATCTCAGCGGCTCGCAATTCGTGCAATTCCAGTGGTGATCTGACGATATGTACGCGATTTTCAAAGCCCAGGGAAAGCAGTTTCGAGCGGTGGAGGACGCGGTGCTCCGCATCCCTTCCCTCGCGGCCGAGCCCGGGGACACGGTCAAGTTCGACGACGTGCTGCTCGCCGAGCAGGGCGGGGACGTTCACGTGGGAGCCCCGTGCGTGGCGGGCGCCTCCGTCGCGGCCGAGGTGGTGGGCCACGGGCGCGGCGACAAGATCATCGTCTACAAGATGAAGCGGCGGAAGGGCTACCGGCGGAAGCAGGGCCACCGCCAGGGGTACACGGAGATCCGGATCCTCGGCATCGATCTGCCCGACGGGCCTCAGGAAGCGGTGGCGAAGCCGGCGGCCGTCGCGCCGAAGCCCAAGGCCGCTCCGAAGCCCAAGGACGCTCCGGAAGGCGAGGCCGCTCCGGAAGCCGAGGCCGCTCCCGAGCCCGAGGCCGCGGCGTCGGCGCAGGTGGACATCACGCCGGTCGCGCGGAAGCTCGCGGAGGAGCACGGACTCGACCTGGACGCGATCGAGGGGACGGGGAAGGACGGCCGCATCCTCAAGAGCGACGTGGACAAGGCCATTGCGGCGAAGGAAGGCGACTGATGGCGCATAAGAAGGGTGTCGGCTCCAGCCGCAACGGACGCGACTCGAACCCGCAGTACCTCGGCGTCAAGAAATACGGCGGCGAGCACGTGGTCGCGGGCAATATCCTCATCCGGCAGCGGGGCACGCCGTTCCATCCGGGCCGCAACGTGGGCCGGGGGAAGGACGACACGCTGTTCGCGCTCACCGACGGACAGGTCGAATTCCACCGCCGGCGAGGCCGCCGCTTCGTCAGCGTCGTGACGCCGGCGTCCTAGCGTCGCGACACCGGCCCGCCGCGCGCTCGCAGCCGCACCGCCACCGGCTGCAGCCGCGCCGGGCCGGCCCGGCGCCGCCGGAATCCCGTGAGGATCCCGCTCAGGAGCCCCTGAGCCTCAGGAGCCCTTGAACTCGGGCTTCCGCTTCTCCAGGAAGGCGCCCACGCCCTCCGCCATGTCGTCCGTCGAGAAGAGGAGCGAGAACCAGCTCCGTTCGAACTTCAGCCCCTCATCCAGCGGCATCCGCCGCGCGGCGAGGATGGACTCCTTGGCGGCCTGAAGCGCGACCGGGCTGCGGCTCGCGATGTTCGAGGCGAGTTCCATCACATGGCCCTCGAGTTCCTCGGGGGCCACGGTCGCCTCCACGAGCCCGATCTGTTCGGCCTTCTCCCCCGGGATCAACTCGCCGCTCATCACGAGCCGCATCGCCCAGCCCTCTCCCACCAGCCGCGGGAGCCGCTGCGTGCCGCCCGCGCCGGGGATGAGACCGAGGTTGATCTCCGGCTGGCCGATGCGGGCCGAGGTCGAGGCCACGCGCATGTCGCACGACATGGCGAGTTCGCACCCGCCGCCGAGGCAGAAGCCGTTGATCATCGCGATGACGGGCTTGGGGAAGGATTCGATCGCGCTGTACATGTCGCCGCGCGTCATGCTGCGGTACTGCTCGACCGGACGCGCGTCCTTGAACTCCGAGATGTCGGCGCCCGCGATGAACGAGCGGTCGCCCGCCCCCGTGATGACGACGACGCGCACATCGTCGTCCGCCGACAGGCGGTCGAGCGCGCCGAAGATGGCGCAGCGGACGGCGCCGTTCAGCGCGTTGAGCTTCTCCGGCCGGTTGACCGTGAGCTTGGCGATATGTCCGTCGAGTTTCTCGACGAGAAGAACGTCACTCATGACGACTCCAGGCTACAGGGTTGGCTGTTTCGGGCGGCGCGCGGTCAGGCTTCGTGGGTGGTGCGACCGCCGAGGACGGTGCGGACGACTTCGATCTCCTTGATCGCGTACGGGTCGGCCGTGTGGGGATCGTCGCCGAGGATGACGTAGTCCGCCAGCTTCCCCTCGGTGATCGAGCCCTTGATGTGCTCCTCGAAGGAGGCGTGCGCTCCGTTGATCGTGCAGATGCGAAGCGCCTCGGGGACGGAGATCTTCTGGCTCGGGCCCCACTCGCGCCCCTGCATGTCCGTGCGCGTGACCATGCTCTGGATCGCCATCAAGGCCTCGAACGGGCCCGGCGGGTAGTCGGAGGCGCCGGCCACGGGGATGTCGTAGTCGAGGAAGCGGCGGTGCGCGAACATCCATTCCATCTTCTCCGTCCCGTACTCGCCCCACTTGTTCCCGTGGAAGTGGATGTAGGTGTAGAAGGGGGTGGGGATGGCGCCGACATCCTTGATGCGCCGGAGGAGCGGGTCGTCCACCAGCGAGCAGTGCTCGAGGCGGAAGCGGGGGTCGGCCTGCGGCATCTCGCGCTGGACCCGCTCGTACGCGTTGAGGCACATGTCGATCGTCTTGTCTCCGTTCGCGTGGATCGCGATCTGGAAACCGGCGCGGACGGCGTCGTCCACCGCCCGGTCGATGTCCTCCTGGGTCATCGTGCTGATGCCGTAGTCGTCCGGGCGTCCGACGTACGGGGTGCGCATCGCCATCGTGCGCTCCGAGGCGGAGCCGTCCGCGCTGTACTTGACCGCGCCGATGCGCAGGTTCTCGTCGCCGAAGCCGGTGCGGACCCCCGCCTGCTTGAGCGCCGAGAACAGCAGGCTGCCCCCGGAGGGGAAGTAGTTCATGCGAAAGCGGAGTTCGCCCGCGTCGTAGGCGTCCTGCAGCGCGGTCAGGCCCTGGCTGTTCCCGCCCGTCTCGTGGACCGAGGTGATGCCGGCCGCGGACATCAGTTCGCCGATGAGGGCGACGCCGGCCTGGCGGTCCTCCCGCGTGCTCCCGCCGGGGACGAGGCGCTGCAGCGGCCGGCGCGCGAGCGAGGCGACCTTGCCCGTGAGTTCGCCGTCCTCGCGGTAGAAGTGCCCACCCGTCGGGTCGGGCGTGTCCACGGTGATCCCGGCCAGTTCGAACGCCTTCGAGTTGTAGACGCTGGTGTGCCCGCCCCGGTGCGTGACCTGAACGGGGTGGTCGGGGACGGCCTCATCGATGTCGCGGCGGTTCAGCGGACGCCCCTCCTCGATCTTCGTGTCGTCGTAGAGGAAGCCGACGACCCACTCCCCGGGAGGCGTGTTCTGCGCGCGCTCGCGAAGCGCGGACTTCATCCCCTCGATCGTGCGGATGTTCATGTCCACCTGCGTGAGGTGGCGCATGCCCGAGGAGGAGGGATGGTTGTGGGCGTCGATGAAGCCGGGGACGACAGTGCCGCCGCCCGCGTCGATGCGCTCGGTGCGCGGGCCGATGAGGTTGGCGACATCGTCGTTCGAGCCCGCGGCGAGGAAGCGCCCGTTCTTCACGGCGAGCGCCTCCGCCCGCGGGTTCGCGTCGTCCACCGTGTAGATGGTCGCGTTGGTCACGACCTGGTCGGCGGGCGCGGAGCCGCCGCCGCCGGCCTGCCCGCCGCTCCCGCCCTGCGTCCCGCAACCCGCCAGGGCCGCGCCCCCGGCCGCGAGCGCGGAAAGGGCCATGAACTCCCGGCGATTGACCTCGCTCATCTTCACCTCCTCACAGGGTTCGGGCGCGCCGCACGCTCGCGCCGCACGCCCGCACCTCCTCAGGCTTCGTACGTGGCGCGCCCGCCGACGACGGTGCGCAGAATCTCGATCTCCTTGATCGCGAAGGGGTCGGCCGTATGCGGGTCCTCCGCAAGAATCACGAAGTCCGCCAACTTGCCCGCGGTGATCGATCCCTTGATCCCTTCCTCGAACGCGGCGTGGGCTCCGTTGATCGTGCACACGCGGAGCGCCTCCTCGACCGTGATCTTCTGGCTCGGGCCCCACTCGCGCCCCTGCATGTCCGTGCGCGTGACCATGCTCTGGATGCCCATCAGCGTCTCGAACGGCCCCGGCGGATAGTCGGAGGCGCCCGCCACGGGAATCCCGTAGTCGATGAACCGGCGGTGTGCGAACATCCACTCCATCTTCTCCGCCCCGTACTCGCCCCACTTGTTGCCATGGAAGTGGACGTAGGTGTAGAAGGGCGTCGGGATCGCGCCCACGTCCCGGATCCTGCGCAGGAGATCGTCGTTGACGAGCGAGCAGTGCTCGAGGCGGAAGCGGGGGTCGGCCTGCGGCATCTCGCGCTGCGCGCGCTCGAAGGCGGTGAGGCACATGTCGGTCGCGAGGTCGCCGTTCGCGTGGATGCCGATCTGCCACCCGTTCCGGACCGCGTCGTCCACCGCGTGGTGGATCCCCTCCTGATCCATCGTGAGGATGCCGAAGTCGTCCGGGCGTCCGACGTAGGGCGTGGACATGGCCATCGTGCGCTCGGAGGCGGAGCCGTCCGCCACGTACTTGATCCCGCCGACTCTCACCCACTCGTCCCCGAAGCCGGTCCGGATACCCGCAGCCTTGAGGGAAGCGAAGAGGAAGGAAGCGTCGCCGGCGTTGGGGAAGACGTAGGCGCGGAAGTGGAGTTCGCCCGCCTCGTAGGCGTCCTGATAGCTCACGAGATCATTGCCGGCGCCGGTCTCGTGGACGGAGGTGAGGCCGGCCGCCGCCATGCGTTCGCCGATGAGGCGGATGCTCTCCTGCCGCTCGGCGCGCGTCGTCCCGGCGGGGATGAGGCTCTCGAGCGGGTCCTTGGCGTGTTCGGCCACGCGCCCGGTGAGTTCGCCGTTCTCCCTGTAGTACTTGCCACCGGGGGGGTCCGGCGTGTCGGCGGTGATCCCGGCGAGTTCGAACGCCCGGGAGTTGTAGACGCCGGTGTGGCCGCCGCGGTGGGTGACGGAGACGGGGTGGTCCGGGACCGCGTCGTCGAGGTCCGCGCGGGTCAGCGGGCGCCCGTCCGCGAGCTTCGTGTCGTCGTAGAGGAAACCCTGCACCCACTGGCCGGGCGGCGTGTTCTGGGCCCGTTCGCCGAGCGCGCTCTTGATGCCCTCGATCGAGCGCACGTCGAGGCTCACCTGCTTGAGGTGCTTCGTGCCGGAGTAGAAGGGATGGTTGTGCGCGTCGATGAAGCCGGGGACGACGGTGTGGCCGGCGGCGTCGATGACGTCGGTTCCCGGGCCGATGAGGTTGGAGACGTCGTCGCTCGAGCCCACGGCGAGGAAGCGCCCGCTCTTGACGGCGAACGCCTCGGCGCGCGGCAGGCCGTCATCGACGGTGTAGACGGTCGCGTCGCGGACGACGAGGTCCGCGTGCCCGCCCGTCGCGGCGCCGGCGCGGGATCCGCCTGGGGAGTCCCCGGCGCCTCCCGGGCCGCAGCCCGCCAGCGCCGCGCCGCCCGCCGCGAGGCCGGAGATTGCCATGAAGTCACGCCGCGTGAAGTCGCTCATTCCGGTGTTCCTCCGACGGTGGATCGGTTGGCGTCTCCTACTTTAGCTCGACGAGTTGTTCGGGGTCCACGCGCACGACGATGTAGGTGATCGTCTCGGTGATCTCGCTGAAGCCGTGCGGGGATCCCGCCGGGATGATGAGCATGTCGCCGGGTCCGATCTCCTGGCTCTCCCCGCCCACGATCCCGCCTACGGCGCTGGGGCCGGTGAGCGTCCGCACGGTCTGTCCCTCCGGGTCCAGTTCCCGCGCGTTCGACAGGTCGCCACCGGTCACGAGCGTGCCGCGGCCCGAGACGACGTAGTAGACCTCGGTCTGCTTGTGGTGCTGGATCGCCCCGAGCGACGTGGTCGGCGGGCGCTGGACGACGCCGACGCCGGCGTTGTGTCCGCCCGCGTCGATGTGCCGGATCTGCTGGTCGCTGACCCGGCCCTCCGGCGCGTTCGCGATCGCGGCGAGGATGTCGGCCGCGGAGATGTAGGTGGCCGGCGGGTTGTCTGGGCGGTCGCCCGGCGCCGCGCTCCAGAGGACACCCGCCGCGACGGCGGCGACGATGAGCTTCGACATGGTCCGGCTCCCGTTTCGATTCATGGAGAGATGAGACGGTCCACGACACTAAGCACGGCCGAGGGTCCCGGTCCACGGCTCACCCCACGGCTGCGGGTTGGCACGCGTTCCCGCGGGAACGCGTCGCGGTGCGTCGCTGTCCTGCGAACGGGTTGTGGACGTACGTTCGGAGGGTCGTATTCGAGGTCTGCGACAGACCGCGCACGAGAGGGATCAGGAGGGACGGATGACCGAGTGGAGCCGCCGCAACTTCGTCAGGACGGCCGCCGCCGCGGGGCTCGCGCTCCCGGCCGCGCCGGCTCTCGCGCACACCGTTGGGGCGCCTGAAGGCGGTGACGGCGCCGGGCCGGTCCTCGACTCGCGTCCACGCTCGGACGACGATCCGCTGGGGATCCGGGGCCAGTTTCCGGTCACCGAGGAGTTCGCGTACCTGAACACGGCGTCCACGGGGCCGCTTCCGCGTCCGGTGCACGAGGCGCTCGTCGCGTACGCGGACGAGAAGCTGAGCTACAACGATCCGGGGAGCCGCGGACGGGCCACGGCCCGCGCCCGCAGCCGCTTCGCGAGCCTGTTCGGGGCGGACGAAGACGAGATCGCGCTCCTGTTCTCGACCAGCGACGGCGAGAACATGGTGGCGAAGGCGATCGACTGGCAGCCGGGCGACAACGTGGTCATCGACGAACTCCACTTCGTCACCGCCTTCGTCGTGTACCGCGAACTCGAGCGGCGCCACGGAGTCGAACTCCGGATCATCCCCTCGCGCGAGGGGCGCGCCCAACCCGAGGACTACGACGCCTACACCGACGACCGCACGCGCCTCATCAGCGTGGCGTGGGTCTCGAACCGGAACGGGTTCCGGCACGACCTGTCGACGCTGGCCGAGATCGCGCACGCCCGTGGCGGCTACCTGTTCGCCGACGGGATCCAGGCGTTCGGCACCTTCCCGACCAACCTCCACGACGAGGGCGTCGACTTCGCCTGCGGCAACGGCTACAAGTGGCTCTTCGCCGACTTCGGCTGCGCGCCGCTGTACGTGCGGCGGGAGCACCACGAGTGGATGCAGCCCGACCGCTTCGGGCACGGGCACGTGGCCGAGACGCTCCCGGAGCACCAGTACCGGCTGAAGACGGACGCGCAGAAGTATGAGTACGCGAACCCCGCCTACGGCCCGATCGCGGCCATGGACGCCGCCCTCGGCTTCCTGGGCGAGGTGGGGCTGGAGCCGATCGCCGAGCACACGCACGCGCTCGCGGGCCAGCTCCGCGAGGGCGCCGCGGACCTCGGCATGAAGCTGTTCACGCCGCCCGCGAATCCCTCGGCCATCGTGAGCTTCTACCACGGGATGGATCCGGACGAGCTCGGCGACGCCCTGCGCGGGGAAGGCGTGTTCTTCACGTTTCAGGAGGGAGGGGAACTCCTCCGCGCCGCCGTCGCCATGTTCAACAACCGCGACGACGTCGACCGCCTCCTCGGAGTGATCGCCGCCCGCGTATAGGGGTCGGCTCCGGCGCGCAGCTTCTCTCGGGGTTTACGCCGCCGGATCGATCACCGTAAGGAACGGAAAGCGGCGAAAACCCGCATCGCGCGTGCATATGCGGCTGACGCCGTGCTCGCGCATCAGGACGGCCGTGTGCACATCGTGCATCTGGTTCGCGCGGATTTCCGGAAGCTCCTCGACCGTCCGGGCGAGGACCGCCGCGTGACGCGGCGTCGCGGTCAACAGGTCGACGCCCGGCGAGTTGAGGAGCTCCGAGAGAAAGCGCCAGGCCTCCCCAGTTCGCCACGGTGACGGCATCACCTGCGGGTGCGTGGTCACGCGCAGGAACTCGTAACAGACGCTCCACGTGAGGAAGGACGGTGAAGGCCCGCGACGCGCTTCGTCCAACTGCTGCCGGCAGGGGAGGTGGAATTTCGAGTTCCTGCTCGCGGCGTACACAAGCACATTGGTGTCGAAGACCAGCGTCTCACTCCTCTTCCATCACGCGGTAGAGCGCGTCCCGATCGGCGATGTCGACCAGAGGTTCGCCACCACGCCAGGTTGGAAGGGGCTTCAGAGCCTCGGAACCGGCGTTGGCCGCTGCCGGGTCGGCCAGCACGCGCCTCAGCCCCGCCTCCAGGAGTTCGGACACGGTCGTCCGCCGCCGCTCGGCCTCTTCTCGCAGGCGGCGCATCAATGTGTCGTCGACGCGAAGGGCTTCGCAGGGCGCCGACCTTTCCCGCACCGCCCGCACTCCGTGCCGCCTGAGGCGGATTTCGTCCTCCCGTCTCCGAATCCGGGCGCTGTCGTAGTCCGCCTGCATCCGCATCAGCTGCTCCACGTTGACCCCGAACGCCTGCTCGATGCGCAGCGCCATCGTTGCGGAGAGATCGGAGCGGCCATTCAGGAAGGCCGACAACGCGGGCCGCGAGACACCGAGCACCGCTGCCGCCTCGACCACAGTCAGGTCGCGCGGCTCGATGATCTCGGTCCTGACGAATTCCCCCGGGTGAGGGGGGGGCGGCCGGGTCACTGGATGACGTCCTCCGGAGGTGAATCTTCGAACCGTATTCCGTAAAGTGTCGCATGACGCCATACGGATGGCAAGTCTTCGATCAGTCGCGCGGCGGCCTGATCTCCAGTTGCGGAAGACCCGCTTCCCCGAGGCGCCGGTTCAGGCGGGACAGGTCGCCCGTGAGCATCCGTTCCAGGGTCCGCAGGTGTTCGTCCAGCTCCGCGGACAGCTCGTTGAAGACCGCCTCGTATGCGTCGGTCGGGGTGCCGTCTCCCCGCTCCAGGTGGCTGCGCAGGCCGGTCAGGCGGTCGTTGAGCTTGATGGGGAAGGCGATCTTGTCCTTCGGGCTCTGGTTCCGGAGCTGGTAGAGTTCTCCCGCGACCGCCTCGATCCCCGCCGCGAAGCGGGATGCCTCGTCCCGGAGGGCGTCGTCCTCGATGTCCGCGGTGGTCGCGTCGATCCGGGCGAGGAGATCGCGCGCCAGGATGACGCTCTCGTTGGCCCGGCTCTCGGCGTCGCGGATCGCCATGGCGAGGCGGAACTGATCGGTGAAGGCGGCGGCGGGCACGTCTCCGAGTCTCGGGTCGCGGCGCACCTCGAAGGCCTCCTCGCGCGTGGTTCCGTCGACCGTCAACTGTGCCAGGTAGCGCCCCGGCGGCGCCCACGGGCCCAAGGCGGGGTTGCCGCCCTCGAGGACGATCCCCGGGAACGTCACCGCGCCCGGGTAGCGGAGGTCCCAGCGGATCCGATGGGTGCCCCCGCGCGCCGTTCCGTCGACGAGGGTGCGGACGGGTTCGCGGTCGTCCGTCAGGATGTCGAGTCGCACGTGGACCTCCGACGCGCTCACGCGGAAGTCGATCGTCGCGGGGATCGATCTCCGAACCGCGTCGGCCGGGGAGAAGAGGTGTACGTCGGCGGTCGCGACATCCGCCCGTAGCTGCCGCAGCGTTTCGATGTCGTCGAGGACCCAGAAGGAGCGGCCGTGCGTGCTGATCACGAGGTCGCGCGCCTCGACCGAGATGCCCGTGACGGGCGTATCCGGGAGCCGGAACGACAGGTCGCTCCACCTCGAGCCGCCGTTGAAGGAAACGAAGACGCCGTGCTCGGTGCCCGCGTAGAGGAGGCCGTCGCGCGCCGGATCCTCCCGGATCACGCGCACGAAGGCGCCCTCGGGGATGCCATCGACGATCCGTTTCCAACTTGCTCCGTAGTCGTCCGTCCTCCACGCGTACGGCGACCGGTCGTCCATCTCGTACCGGATCCCGGCCACGTGCGCGCTCGCGGGATCGTGCGGAGAAACCTCCACGGTCATGACGCGCGTGTGCGGGGGCATGTCGGGCGGCGTGACGTCCCGCCAGTTGCCGCCGCCATCGCGCGATACGTGCACGAGACCGTCGTCGGATCCGGTCCAGATCGTCTCCGGATCGTGCGGCGAAAGCCCGATCGAGTAGAGCGTGCCGTAGATCTCGGGCCCGTCCTGATCCTTGACGACCGGGCCACCGGAGTCGTCGAGCGTTTCCGGCTCGGCGCGCGTCAGATCCGGGCTGATCTTCGCCCACGACTCACCCTCATCGAGCGACCTCCAGAGGTGTTGGGATCCGACGTACAGCGCGTGGGGCGCCAGGGGTGACACGGCGATCGGATAGGTCCAGTTCCACCGCTCGGGCATGTCCCGCGCGGGCTCGCCCATGACGATGCGGGGCCACGGCTGGATGTCCGTAGCGGCGCCGGTCTCGCGGTCGTACCGGGTGAGCGTGTTCGTCGCGCCCGCGTAGAAGATGTCGGGGTCGGCGGGGTGCGGCGCGATGTAGCCGCTCTCGCCTCCGCCCACCGGGTACATCCACTCCGCGCTTGGGCTCGCGGGATCCCGCAGGTGCGCCCACTCGGAGGACACGCACACGGTGGTGTTGTCCTGCTGCGCGCCGCACACGTGGTAGGGGAAGTCGGCGGTCGTCGCGAGGCGGTAGATCTGGGCGGTCGGATACCGCATCGACGTCCACGTCCGCCCCCCGTTCACCGTGACGACGCCACCTCCGTCGTTGCCGTCGATCATGCGCAGCGGGTTCGTCGGATCGATCCACAGGTCGTGGTGGTCGACGTGAGTCTCCGGCACGCTCTCGAGCGTCCGTCCGCCGTCGGTCGAGCGCATGAGCCGGAAGTTGAGGATGTAGAGCGTGTTCCGGTCGACGGGGTCCGCGACCAGGCGCTGGAAGTAGAACGCGCGCTGCCAGATGTCCCGGTGGCCGTTGACGAATGTCCACGTCAGGCCCCCGTCGTCGGAGCGGTACAGCCCGCCGCGCTCGGCCTCGAGGTTCGCCCATACCCGGTCCGGATCCGCGCCGGACACGGCAATCGTGATCTTGCCGAGCACGCCGTCCGGAAGGCCCGGGTTGCGCGTGAGTTCGGTCCACGTGTCGCCCCCGTCGGTGGACTTGAAGATCCCCGACCCTTCGCCGCCGCTCCACAGGCGCCACGGCTTGCGGTACACCTGCCACAGCGTCGCGTACAGGACGTCCGGATCGCTCGGATCCAGGACGAGGTCGACGGCTCCCGTGCGCTCGTCGCGGAAGAGCACCTTCTCCCACGTGTCTCCCCCATCGGCCGTCCGGAAGACGCCGCGCTCCGGGTTGGGACCGAAGGGATGGCCGAGCGCCGCCACGTAGGCGCGGTCCGGGTCGGTGGGGTGGATGCGGATGCGCCCGATCGCGTGCGTGTCGGCGAGGCCGAGGTGGCGCCACGTCTTCCCGGCATCGTCAGAGCGGTAGACGCCGTCGCCCTGGAGGACGTTGGCGCGGAGCTGCACCTCGCCCATGCCGATGTAGACGATGTCCGGGTCGGAGGGGGCCATCGCGACCGCCCCGACAGAGGCGCTGCCCACCTGCCCGTCGGTCACCGGGGTCCATGTCGTCCCGCCATCCGTCGTCTTGAACAGCCCTCCGCCCGTCGCGCCGAAGTAGTACTCGAACGGTCGTTCGGCGTGGCCCGCCACGGCGATGGAGCGTCCGCCCCGGTCCGGTCCGATCGAGCGCCACTCCATGGGCGGCAGGAGCGAGACGTGGTCCTGGGCTCCGAGCCCCGCCGGCATCGCGGCCAACGACAGCGAGGCCAGGACCGAGAGCGCGAGGAACGACGCTCGGACACGCTCCAGGGGCGAGATGACCGGCGGGCGAACGCTGTCGTACATGCTTGCCTCCGAAGCCGAAGGTTGAATCCGGAACCCTATCTGATCTCCTCGCGGATGGCGGCCAGCTCCTCGACCGCGCCCTCCGGCGGCTGCGTGAACAAGCTCACGCCGATGGTGACGGCGAACCCCGCCGCGAAGCCCGGGAGCATCTCGTACAGGTCGTAGAAGCCCGCCTTGAAGAGGACGACCCACAGCATCGTCACGAGGAAACCGGCGATCATGCCGGCGAGCGCGCCGGCTCGCGTGGTTCGGGCCCAGAAGAGCGAGCACAGCACGACCGGGGCGAACGCCGCCGCGAGGCCGGACCAGGCGAAGAGGACGAACCAGAAGATCGCCCGCTCGGCGGTGAGCGCGAGCAGGAGCCCGGTCACGCCGAGCACGACCGTCACCGCCTTGCCCAGCACGGAGAGCGCCCGCTGCCGGGCGTCGGGGCGGAAGATCTTCTGGTAGACGTCCCGCACCGCCGCGGAGGAGGCGAGGATCAGCAGGGAATCGGCGGTCGACATGATGGCGGCGAGGACGATGATGAGGACGAGGCCCGTGAACAGGTCGGGCAGGAGGCCCGCGGCCATGGCGGGGAGCGCCGTCTCGGGGTCGGCGAGGGCCGGGTAGAGGACGCGGGCGGCCATCCCGGTGAACACGGCCCCCAGGTCGAACACGATGATGCAGCCGACGGCGATCGGCCCCGCCTTCCGGATCTCGCGCTGGTCGCGCGCCGCGAGGAAACGCGCCAGGAGTTGCGGGGCGCCGAGGAACGCGAGTCCGACGCCCACGAACCCGGCCGCGCTCGCGATCCCGAGCGGGGTGATGCCAAGCCCGCCTCCGAGCCGCAGGAGGTCCGGGCCGGACGCCTGCAGCCCCTCGAACACGGCGAGAGGCTCGGCCGCGCGCAGCCCGTCCATGAGCGCACCCCAGCCTCCCACCGCGCCGATGCCGACGAACGGCAGGACGAGGAGGCACGCGAACATGAGCACGCCCTGGGCGAAGTCCGAATACGCCACCGCCTTGAATCCGCCCACGACGGTGTAGAAGAGGACCACGGCGAGGCCGAGCCCGACCCCCACGCCGTAGCCGGTGCCGAGGAAGGAGTCGAACGCCTTGCCGGTCGCCGTGAGCTGCGCCCCCACGTAGAAGGCGACCATCGAGAGGACGATGACGGCCCCGACGATGCGGAAGCTGTGCGTCTTGTCCCGGAAGCGGTCCTCGAGGTAGTCGGGGACGGTGATCGAACCGTAGCGGTCGGTAAACGCCTTGAAGGGTCGCGCCACGAAGGCCCAGGCGAGCGCGACGCCGAGTACCTCGCCGAGGACGACCCACAGCGCGTGCATGCCGAGGGCGTACCCGATCCCCGTGAGCCCGAGGAGAAGCCAGGCGCTCTCTCCCGTCGCGTTGGAGGAGAAGGCGAGGACCCACGACGGGAGTTTCTTGCCCGCGGCGTAGTAGCCCTTCACGTCGTGCGATTCCTTCCCGCCCCACACCCCGATGACGAGGAGGAAGAGGAGATAGACGACCACGACGCCGATGATCACGGGAGAGGGCATTCAAGCCTCCGTGCGCGTTGTTTGGGCGACTTCCCGCAACCTACCTTCCGGCACGGACGGGTCGCTGACAACCATCGTCCGAGGATTCGGTGTCGACAGTGCGTCGGCGGCGTTGTGTCGGCGGCGCCGTGTCGGCGGCGGGGGATGCGCGCGGGTCGCGATTGCGCGCAACCCATGCTTCGAGCGGCTTCCAGGGACATTCGAGGGACACATGACACTCTCCATGACGCCCTCCCGGGCCGGTCTCGCTGGTTTGGCGGGCCTTGCGGTTCTCGCGGCAGGGTGCGGCGATGCGCGCCCGCACTCCGACCTGATGGCGGACGCGGCCGCGGACGTCGAGGCGATCCGGCTGGAACAGGCCATGGCGCGCTACGACTCGGCGCGTACGAAGGCTCCGGACCACGCGGAGGCCCACCGGCAGTACGCGAAGCTGGCCAGTTACTTCAGCCTGCACGCACAAGCCGCGCGGGCGTGGGAACGCGTGCTCGAACTCGAACCCGGCGATTCGGCCGCCTGGGAGGGGTACATCCACGACCTTCGCTGGGCCGGCATCTTCGAGACGGATCGGAGGTACGCGGAGAAGATCCTGCAGGTCCTCCCGGAAGCGCTCCGCCACGCGCCGGATCGTCCCGTCATCTACGACGAGGGGCAGGAGGCGGCGGCGGATCTCGGACAGCTCGACGCGTACGGCGCGATCCTCGCCGAGCTGCGGGCCATGCGGTCGGACGACCCGATCCTCCTCCACGCCGTGGGAGCGCTCCGCGTCGCGCGGGCGGATCAGGAGGAGGGGGACCGAGGTCAGGCCGTGAGGGATTCGATCGGAGTCGTGCTCGACGCGCTCGCCGCCGAGATCGAAGGCGATCCGGATGTCGCGGCGCCGGTGCTGTACCGGCTCGCGGCGGGGTATGACTTCGGCATGCTGCGGCGGGAAGACGACGCGGACCGCTGGCTCGAGCGTCTCGAAGCCGCGCCTGATCGCGGCGACCTGGCGGACGACCCGCGGTACTGGGATCTGGTGTTCGATTTCCAGGAGGCCCTCTACGGCGATGCCGAGGAAGGCGACGCGGCCGAGCCGTCGCGCCTCGTTGCCGAAGGGCTGAAGTCAAGGGATCTCGGAAGCCGCGGCGCGTGGGTGAACCGCAACCACACGATCGTGACGCAGCAGGCGCTTGCTTCAATCACGGGCGATGCGCCGAGCAGCAGGACCGTGTGGGGGGCGGCAGCCGTCGCGGCCGAACCACCGCACGCGCCGCTCGAACCGGAAGCGGCCGGGCAGCTGTTCGATGCCTCGATGGACGCGGTCCGCTGGCGAGAGAGCGTGTTCTCGACGCTTCGTGGTCTGCTCTACTTCGGGATCGAGCCGCAGGCCGTGCTCGAGGAGGCGCGCGCGATCGAAAAAAACCTCCGCGCCCACAGTCCCGGATACCTGTACCCCGGTCTTCAGGGCGACGAGCGGGAGAGGTCGCGGCAGTCCGCGATCACTGGCGCCCGCATCCTCCAGGCTCGCGCGCTCACGCAACTCGGGGAAATCGAGGCGGCCGGCGAGTTGTTGGAGCAGGTGGCGAACGAGTCACGGAACGCGACCACGCTGGGCGCGTATGGGCGTCACCTCCTCCTCACAGACCGGCCCGCGGAGGCTCTGGATGCCTTCGTGGAGGCGGTCGCGTTCGGTGGATCCGCGTTCCGCGCGCTCGCGGACGAAGCGGCCGAGGCGGCCGAACTATCCCCCGAGACGGTCGAGGAGCGGCTCGCGATGCGGCAACCCGTCGTGGAGGAGGAGTTGGAACGCCGGGAACTCGGCCAGCGCATCGAGCGCGAGGCGCCGGAGTTCGCGATCGCGGACCAGAACGGTTTCGAGTGGCGGCTGAGCGACCTCGAGGGGAAGATCGTCGTGCTCAAATTCTGGGCCACGTGGTGCGGTCCGTGCATCGAGGAGTTTCCGCACTTCGTCGAACTCCTGAAGACGTACGAGGACGCGGAGGATGTGGTCTTCCTCACCGTCGCCACGGCGGGGTCTCCGCGGGAAGAGGTCGCCGCGCAGATCGAGGAGGGCGGCTTCACGTTCCCGGTCCTGTTCGACGAACAGGGCCTCGCCCTCGACTACGAGATCCTCGGCTACCCGACGACTTTCTACGTGGACCGGGCGGGGTTCATTCAGTTCAAGCGCGGGGGCTTCGTCGAATCCGGCTACGAAGAGGGCGTCGCGCGCCGCATCGACGCCCTCCGCGGCCAGTAGGGGTCGCCACTCTACGAGCGTTGCGTGAACCCCAACCGGGACCGCAGCTTGAGGTCGTGAGGCGGTCGAATACCATCCGTGATGGGCACAGTCCAGAGAGGTGCGTCAATGTACGTCGCTGCATTCATCACCGATAAGTCCGGGGCGGCGCAAGCGCGGGACGAGATGCGCGCGTCGTTCATGGAGTATCTCCGCAGTCATCCGGCCCACCCGGATGTCGTCGTCCACCACGGCGGGCCGACGCTCGGAGACGATGGCGAGAGCATCGTCGGGCGGCTGATCGTGATGGAGGCTCCCTCGGTCGAGGCTGCGAGCGCATTCCTGGCCGACAGTCCCTTCGCCAGGGCGAACGTGTTCGCCGAGTGCCATGTCCACGCGTGGGACTGGACGACGGGGCGTCCCCGCTAGCGAGGCGTCCCCGCTAGCCAACCGTCGGTGGACATCAAGGACCTGATCGTCGACGACCGGGACCGCGGGGTTTTCAGGGTCCACCGGTCGTGCATGACGTCCGTCGATCTGTTCCGCCAAGAACGGGGACGGATTCTCGATCACTGCTGGATCTACCTGGGGCACGAATCGGAAGTGGAGGCCCCCGGGGACTACCGCCGCCGCACGGTAGCCGGCCGCCCGCTGTTCTTTATCCGCGGCAAAGACGATCGAATACGGGTGTTCCTCAATTCGTGCCCGCACCGCGGCGCCATGATCTGCCGGCGCGACGCCGGGAACGCCGGAGTCCTGCAGTGCTTCTATCACGCCTGGTCTTTCAGCACGGACGGCGATCTGATCGGCGTCCCCGGGGAAGATGCCTACGGTCCCCACTTCGACCGGACGGAGTTCTGCCTGAAGTCACCGCCCAGATTCGACAGCTACCGGGGCTTCCTTTTCGTGAGCTTCAACCCGCAGGCCGAAGACCTCGTCACCTACCTGGCGGGGGCCAGAGACTACCTTGACCTGGTCGTCGATCAGGCCGAGGAGGGGATGCGGGTCGTTCCCGGTTCCAACAAGTACACAATCAAGGCCAACTGGAAGCTGCTGGCCGAAAACAGCCTCGACGGATATCACCTGGTCCCCACCCATCGGACCTACGTGGATTACATCGCCGGTTTCGGCACGGACGACAGCGGAGATACGGTGTCCGCCCGTCCTCCCGGTGCGGCGAAGGCCCTGGGCGGCGGCCACTGCGTGTCGGAGAACATTTCCCGGAACGGCCGTCCCATCGCTCGCTGGCACCCCGTATTCGGCGAGGAGGCCAGGGAGCGCATCGCGCGGGTGCGCCGGCGCCTGGTGGAGAAACACGGAGAAGAGCGCACGTACCGGATGGCCGACACGTCGCGAAACCTGCTCGTCTATCCGAACCTGCTCATCATGGACTTCGTGGCCATCAGCATCCGGTACATCGAACCCGTGGCGCCCGACAGAATGGAGGTCACGGCCTGGCATCTCGTGCCCAGGGAGGAGTCGGGTCCCGCGCTGGCCACCCGACTCGACAGTTACCTGACGTTCCTCGGACCGGGCGGCTTTGCCACGCCCGACGACGTGGAGGTCCTCGAATCGTGCCAGGCCGGGTACCGCGCCACCGAGGCCGAATGGTCCGATATCTCCAGGGGCATGCTGAACCCCTCGCCGGGCACGTCGGACGAACTCCAGATGCGCGGATTCTGGCGGCAATGGCACGCCCACATGCAGGGCCTGAGCAGGACCAATGTCCAGGACCGGTAGCCTGCGGAATCAGGTGGAGGCGTTCCTGTTCAGGGAAGCGGCGCTTCTGGACGAATGGCGATTGGACGAGTGGGTCGCTCTGTTTACCGACGATGCCCGGTACGTCGTCCCCTCCACGGATCTGCCGGAGGGGGATCCCGCACGCGATCTGGTGTTCATCGACGACGACATCATTCGTCTGCGCGCCCGGGTGGCACGGCTGAACAGCCGACATTCGCACCGTGAGTCGCCGCGGTCGCGGACGCGCCGGTTCGTTTCGAACGTGCGGGTTGAAGAAGCCGGCGCCGGAGAGCTCCGGGTCCGGGCGAACGTCCTCGTCTACCGGTTTCGCAGCGGTGACGGAGCACCTTACGTCGGCAGCATCGAGTACATCCTCAGGAGGAACGGCGGGGACTTGAGAATCGCGTACCGCCGGGCGGTGCTCGATCTGGAAGACCTCGCCTGGCACGGTGCGGTGAGCATCATCTTCTGAACGGTCCCCTGCAAACGGAGACACCGGTTGGCCACGCTGGGAGCCGTCACGGCGACTCATGGCTTCGACGAGCGGCGGCTCGCGGACTACCTGTGCGCTTGCGGGCTGCGCGAGTTCGGGGGCGGGGTGACGGTGCTCCAGTACCAGGGCGGGCAGTCGAACCCTACCTATCGGCTCGAAGCGGGCGGCCGGTACTTCGTCCTGAGGAAGAAGCCGCCGGGTGAGCTACTGCCTTCCGCGCACCTCATCGAGCGCGAATACCGCGTGATGAGGGCGCTCGCGGACACCGGCGTGCCCGTGCCGGGGATGATCCACCTGTGCGAGGACCCCGGCGACACCTTCGCGAGCGTGCGGATCGTGAGGCTGCCCGGCGCGGGCGAGCT
>JAPPBA010000125.1 GCA_026705295.1 Candidatus Palauibacter australiensis | reverse complement strand
TCGGGAACCACGTCAGCAACGCGAACAACAAGCGCAAGCGGCGCTTCATGCCGAACCTTCAGAGGGTGAAGATCCTGGAGGGTTCGGTTCGTCGCCGTGTACGCGTCTGCACGCGATGCATCAAGGCGGGAAAAGTCGTCAAGGCGTCCTGACGACGCGTCTCGGCGACGGTTTGACCGCAGTAGGGCTTTTGCCTCGGACTGCTGATCGGCGACCGGCCGCGGGGGTTCCCGCTGCCGGTCGTCTCGCATCGGCGGCTCGGTGACCTCCGTTCCGCTCGCGGGCCAGCACGTACTGGTCACGCGGCCGGCCGGTCAGGCCGATGACTTCCGCGCCCTCCTCGAGGGCGCGGGGGCAACCGTGACGACGGCGCCCGCCATCCGTCTGGTCCCCCCATCCGACCCGGGGGCGCTGGGGCGGGCGGCGGCCCGGTTGGCCGAATACGACTGGGTCGTGACGACCAGCGTGAACGCCGTCCGCCGCCTGGCGGAGGCCGCATCGGAGGCGGATGCGATGGGAGCGCTGGCGACGGGCCGGCTCGCAGCCGTGGGCCCGGCGACCGCCGACGCGCTGTGTGCGCTCGGAGTGGCGGAGTGCCTCGTGCCGACGGTCTATCGCGGCGAAGCGCTCGCGGACGAGATCGCGGCGGCGACGGGGCCGGGGAGGCTTGCGGAGGCGCGGATCCTGGTCGTGCAGGCCGAGCGGGCCCGTCCGGTGCTGCGGGAACGGCTGGTCGCCGCCGGAGCGCGGGTCGACGTCGCCCCGGCCTACGCGGTGGAGGTCAACCGCGACGTCCGAGACGCGCTCCGGGAGTTCATCGAACTGGGCCGCGGGGACTGGCTGACCTTCACGGCGTCATCCGCCGCCCGTGCCTTCGTGCAGCTCGTCGGCGCGCAGACCGGCGGTGCGCTCGTGGCCGCCATCAGTCCCGTGACCGCAGCGACGCTCTCCGGGCTCGGTCTGCCCGTGCATGTCGTGGCGGCGACGCACTCGATGCCCGGGCTCGTCGACGCGCTGGTCGCATCTGCCGCCCGCCCCGGCCGTTTAGCCGCGACGCACGGCAATGCCTGACGCGTCGTTCCCCACCTCCCGACCACGCCGCCTGCGTCGCACGGCTTCCCTGCGCGAGCTGGTGCGGGAAACTCGGCTTGAGGCTTCCGATCTCATCTACCCCATGTTCATCGACGACCGGGGAGAGGGCCGGCAGCCGATCCCTTCGATGCCCGGCATCGACCGCCTGAGTATCGAGGCGGCCGTCGAGGAAGCGGGCGCCGCGTTCGAGGAGGGAATCCGGGCCGTCCTTCTGTTCGGCCTGCCTGAAAGCAAGGATGCGCGGGGCTCGCGCGCGGACCGGCCGGATGGCGTGATCCAGCGCTCCTTGCGGGCGCTCCGCAGCGCGCTTCCCGACCTGATCCTGATCACGGACGTCTGCCTGTGCGAGTACACCGACCACGGGCACTGCGGGATCCTCGACGGCGACCGCGTCGCGAACGACCCGACGCTCGAGCGGCTCGCCGCCCAAGCCGTGAGTCACGGGGCCGCGGGGGCGGACATCGTCGCGCCATCGGACATGATGGACGGCCGGGTCGGAGCGATTCGCGCCTCGCTGGACGAAGCGCACCTCGAGGACGTGGCCATCCTGTCCTACGCCGCGAAGTATGCGAGCGCCTTCTACGGCCCGTTCCGCGACGCGGCGGACTCCGCCCCCGCCTTCGGAGATCGGCGCGGATATCAGATGGACGTACGGAACGCGGATGAGGCGATCCGCGAAGTCCGGTTCGACATCGCCGAAGGGGCGGACCTGGTCATGGTGAAGCCGGCGCTGCCGAATCTCGATGTCCTCCGACGCGTGAAGGATGAGTTCCGGATGCCCACCGCCGCGTATCAGGTGAGCGGGGAATACGCGATGATCGAAGCCGCGGGAGCCAACGGCTGGCTCGACGCGGAAGCGGCCAGCCTGGAAGCGGTCCGAGCCATCCGGCGGGCGGGGGCGGACCTCATCGTCACCTATGCCGCACGCCGCCTCGCGCGTGTGCTCTAGTGTCGCGTCCCGGAAATGCCACGGCGATTCGAGCGCGGCTCCGGTGAGGGTCCTGGTAACAGGCGGCGACGGGTTCGTCGGGCAGCACCTGGTCGAGCATCTGCTGGGCCGCGGACACGAGGTGGCCGCGACGATGCTCGGGGAGGCTCCCTCCGAGGGGACGCTGTCCCCCACCGCTCGCGCCGCGGCCGAATGGACACGGCTCGATGTGCGAGACACCGACGCCGTCGCCTCGGTCGTGAACGCCGCCCGTCCGCGCCGCATCTTCCACCTGGCCGGCTTCTCATCGGGAGCCGAGGCCGGCCTGCGGTCCCGCGATGCCCTCGCGGTGAACGGAGCGGGCACGCTGAGCCTCGTCGAAGCGGTCGCGCGGGTCTCGGCGGACGTGCAGACCGTGGTCGTGGCGGGTTCCGCCGACTCGTACGGCCGCGGCGGTGGCGGACCGGTGGAAGAGCGCACGCCGCTTAGGCCGCTGAGCGTGTACGGTGCCACCAAAGCCGCCCAGGACGTTCTCGCCCGCGGCGTCGGCGCGGCCCTGGGCGTACCCGTGGTCGTCGCGCGGCTCTTTCCGCTCCTCGGACCCGGACAGCGTCCCGTGTTCGCGCTCCCGAGCTTCTGCCGCCGCGCCCTCGCCATTCGGCGGGGGACGGCGGAGCCGCGGCTCTCCGTGGGCAATCTCGACGTGGCGCGCGACTTCACGGACGTACGCGACGGGGTCCGGGCACTCGCGCACATCGCCGACCTCGACGGGACGCCCCATATGGCGTACAACGTGTGCTCCGGGGTCGCGACGAGGATCCGGCGCCTACTCGAGTGGGTTCTCGAGCGGGCGGAGATCGACCCCGAGATCGTGCGCGATCCCGCCCTCGTCCGGCGCGGAGAACCTGAAACCCTGGTCGGCGATCCGGCGCGATTGCGCGCCGCAACCGGGTGGTGTGCGGAACGCGACCTGCGGACCTGCGCGCACGCCACCATGGACTGGGTCGCCGGCACCGGCGCCGCCTGATGGTCGGGCCGCGACACCGGAGGGCTGAACCGGGAGCGAGGGAGACCTCGATGGAGATTACCGTGATTGGCGCCGGGTACGTTGGACTCGTGGCGGGATCCTGTCTGGCCGGGTCCGGGAACCGCGTCACCTGCGCCGATGTCGACGAAGAGAAGATCCGGCGTCTGAACTCCGGCGATGTCCCGATCTACGAACCGGGCATCGAGCGCCTGATATCGGAGGGTCTCGCCGCCGGACGGCTTCGATTCACGACGGACGCGGCCGAGGGCATCCGGACGGCCGACGTCATCTTCGTCGCGGTAGGTACGCCGCCGGGTCGGGACGGGCAGGCTGAGCTCGACTTCGTCCTGGACGCGGCGCGCACGATCGGAGACCACCTGTGCCCCGGCGCGGTCGTCGTGATGAAGAGCACCGTACCCGTGGGGACGAACGATATCGTGCGGGCCGAGATCGCCCGCCGGACCGATCTGCCCTTCCACATGTGCTCCAACCCCGAGTTCCTCAAGGAAGGGGACGCCGTAGCGGACTTCCTCTACCCAGACCGGGTCGTCTGCGGCGTCGACTCGGACCGCGCCCGGCGGTGCCTGGAGGAGCTGTACGAGCCCTTCATCCGCTCGGGAAACCCCCTGATTTTCATGGACATCGCCTCGGCCGAACTGACCAAGTACGCCGCAAACGCGATGCTCGCCGCCCGGATCAGCATGATGAACCAGTTCGCCGAACTCTGCGAGCAGACCGGAGCCGACATCGAGCGTGTTCGCCGCGGCGTGGGCTCGGACCCTCGCATCGGATCGGCCTTTCTCTATGCGGGCACGGGGTATGGCGGCAGCTGTCTTCCCAAGGATGTGCGGGCGATCATCCGTTCCGCGAAAGAGCAGGGCGTCGACCTCGGTATCCTGCGCTCCGTGGCCGAAGCGAACGATCGCCAGACCACCGTCCTCGTCCGGAAGATCCGGGAACGGTTCGGCGACGACCTCACGGGCCTGCGCTTCGCGCTCTGGGGGCTTGCGTTCAAGCCGCGCACGGACGACATGCGCGAGGCGCCCTCTCGGGCGATCGCCGAGGCGTTGCGTGAACGGGGGGCGTCGGTCGTGGCGCACGACCCCGCCGCCATGGAACAGTCGCGCGAATTCCATCTCGGGGATGCCGTCGACTACGCGGCGAACGAGTACGAGGCGCTCGACCGGGCGGACGCGCTCGTCGTCGTGACGGAGTGGCTCCAGTACCGCCGTCCCGACTGGTCCCAGCTTGCGCAGCGCATGGCCCGTCCCATTGTGTTCGACGGGCGCAACGTGTTCGACCCGGACCGCATGGCGTCGCGGGGGTTCGAGCACTACCCGGTTGGGCGCAGGCAGATCGGTCCGACGGAGATCACGTGAGGCTGGTCGTCACCGGCGCCGCCGGCTTCCTCGGTTCGCACCTCACCGACCGCCTTCTCGCCGAGGGGCACTCGGTCGTCGGGATCGACAGCCTGATCACGGGGACGCGGCGGAATCTCGTCCATCTTCGGCACGAGCCGAGGTTCGCGTTTATCGAACGGGACGTGTCGGAGCCCATCGAGGTCGAGGGGGAGATCGGGGGGATCTTCCACTTCGCCTCACCGGCGAGCCCGGTCGACTATCTTCGTTTCCCGATCCAGACACTGAAAGCGGGCGCCCTCGGCACGCGCAACGCCCTGGGTCTGGCCAGAGCGAGCGGCTCCCGGCTGCTGCTCGCGTCCACCTCGGAGGTCTACGGAGACCCGCTCGTCCATCCTCAGCCCGAAACATACTGGGGCAACGTGAACCCGGTCGGCCCGCGCTCCGTGTACGACGAGGCGAAGCGCTTCGCCGAGGCCCTCACGATGGCCTACCACCGCGAACACGGCGTGGACACGCGCATCGTGCGAATCTTCAATACCTACGGCCCGCGCATGCGTCCGGACGACGGCCGCGTGGTCTCGAATTTCATCGTCCAGGCGCTCCGGGGTGAACCGCTCACCATCTACGGAGACGGCTCCCAGTCAAGGAGTTTCTGTTACGTGTCCGACCTCGTGGAGGGGATCTGGCGTCTCTTCAACGCGGACATCCACGAGCCGGTCAACCTGGGCAATCCCGGCGAGTATACGATCCGTGCTTTGTCCGATCTCGTGCTCGCGACCACGGGGTCCGCGTCCACCGTCGAGGTGCGTCCGCTGCCCACGGACGACCCGAGAATGCGCTCTCCGGACATCTCTCTCGCGTCCGCGCGGCTGAACTGGACGCCCCGGATCCCGCTCGAAGTGGGGCTGAAGCGCACCGTAGAGCATTTTCGGGACGTGCAGCCGCCCGGCCGGCCCGGGGCCGCACCCGAATGATCGTACGGGGGGGAGACGGGCAGGAGATGGGGCGAGCCCAGGTCTCGGTGGTCATGCCCGTATACAACGAGGCAGCGACGCTCGAGGCCATCGTCCGGCGCGTGAGGGAGGTCGCCCCGGATGTGGAACTCGTCGCGGTCGACGACGGCTCGGCCGACGCGTCTGCGTCGATCCTGAGCCGGCTGGAAGCGGAGGGGCTGGTCGACAGGATCTTCGTTCACGAGCGGAACCGGGGGAAGGGCGCCGCGCTCTCCACGGGGTTCCGGGGTGTCAGCGGCGATATCATCATCATCCAGGACGCCGATCTCGAATACGACCCCGCCGAGTATCCACGCCTCCTCGAACCGATCCTCGCCGGCCGGGCGGATGTCGTCTACGGGTCGCGATTCATGGGCGGCCAGCCGCACCGCGTCCTCTACTACTGGCACTACGTGGGGAACCGCTGGCTGACTCGGCTGTCGAACATGGTGACGAACCTCAACCTCACGGATATGGAGACGTGCTATAAGTGCTTCCGAAGGGAAGTGATCGAGCAGCTCACGATCGAGGAGCGGGCCTTCGGCGTCGAGCCGGAAATCACGGCGAAGGTCGCCATGGGCGGCTGGCGCGTGTACGAGGTGGGGATCTCGTACGCGGGACGGACGTACGCAGAGGGGAAGAAGATCGGGTGGCGCGATGGCGTTTCCGCGCTGCGCTGTATCTTTCTGTATGGCCTCGTGCGGCGCTGGACGCGCAGGGGCGGGCCGCGGGTCGCGCGCGAGGCAACGGGCGGCATCCGTGGCGGCGTCGAAAGCGGGGAGAGTTGAGATGTCAGGGGGGCGAAGGCCGGCAGGGGCGCCGATGATGACCGTCAGAAAGTGGATCGTGCAGGGGATCGCCGGGGTTCTCGCGGCGCTTGCGTTGGCGGCGTGCGAGGATCCGGTGGACCGGTCCATCGTGCGTGGTGACCGCTACCTGGCCGTCGGGGATGCGGACAAGGCAATCGCCGAGTACCTCCTCGTCCGGCGCGTCAGCGGAGATACGGACGACCTCCTCCTCCGGCTCGGGCATGCCTACGCCGCGCGCGGCGATGTCGACGAGGCGCTCACCGTCTACGAGACGCTTGCCGAGCGCGACCCCCGGCTGCGGCATCAGGCGGCGGCCTCCCTTGCGGGACTCGCGTGGTCCGCGCGGGAGCGGGGTGCGGCGGAGAACATGTCCCGCGCGCTACAGCCCCTCGTCGAGTGGGGACTGGGCTATCTTCCCGCCGACCTCCAGCGCTCGCTGGCCGCCTATCATGCGTCGGAGGGTGACTACGCCCGCGCCCTCTCGCTGCGCCTCGCGCTCCTCGCCGGGGAGGGGGATCCGGAACCGAAGGTCCTGTACGACGTCGGTCTCGCATACGAGCAGCTCGGCGCGTGCACTCGCGCGCTGCCCTTCTATCGGGGTTTCCTCGAGGCGATGGAGGAAAGCCGCTCGAATCCGGAGGACGCCCGTTACCGCTACGGGAACTGTCTCTACGTGTCCGCCGATGAGGACCGGGGGGAGGGCCGGCCGGCCGCCGCCCTCGAGAAGCTGGCCGAAATGGTCGAACTCGGTGAGCCGCGGACGCACATGGTCGAGGCGCACTTCCTCATTGGCGAACTTCACCTCGCCCTCGGCCAGATCGAGGAAGCTCTCGTCAACTACGCGCGGGTGCTGGAACTGAACCCGACGCGCACCCACGCGCTGGTCCGGCGTGCGGAGGAGCGGATCCGACAGATCCGCTTCGGCTTCGAATGAGGCTCCCGGCCGGGACGGCGCCCGGCGACATGCTCCGCGGGGTGCTCGCCGCCGCGGTCGTCATCCTCGCGGGCTGTTCGAGTTCCGGGCCGCCGGGCGATCTCGAGCCGCCGGATCTATTCCAGTGGGCGCAGGATCGGTTCGACGCCGAGGAGTATGACCGGGCGGCCGATGGCTTTCTCGCCTTCATGGTCCGCGACCCCCTGAATCCGCTCGTCGACAGCGCCCAGTACCTCGCCGCCGAGGGCCAGCTCAGGGCGGGTAACGAACTCGACGCCGTGGAGGAGTTCCGGCGCATGGCCACGAACCGGCCCAACAGCCCGCTCGCGGACGACGCGCAGCTGGGGCTGTGCCGGGCGTACTTCGCGGCTTCGCCCCGGGTCACCCTCTCCCAGGAGTTCACCCGGCGAGCCCTCGATGAATGCGGGCGGTTGCTGCAGTTCTTCCCGACGACCCCCTTCCGGGAGCAGGCGGAGAGCCTGATGGCGGAAGGGCGGGCCAAGCTGGCCGAGCAGAGCTACGAGATCGGAAAGTACTATCAGGACCGCTGGAGGCTGCCGGAATCCGCGATCGTCTACTTCGAGAAGTCGCTGGCTGAGGAGCCGAACGCGGAATTCCTCCCTGATCTGCTGTTGCGGTTGTATCGCAGTTACAATGTCGTGGGATACGAGACCGAGGCCGGCGCCGTCCGGGAGCGGCTGCTGTCGGAGTTTCCCGACTCGGAGGAAGCCCGGATGCTCGTAGCGGAGGAAGATCCGGCGGCGGAGGAGGATTCGGCAGGGGATGTCGGACCCCTCCGCTGAAGTCCCGGCCGACGGCCGCCGGACGGGTATCCTCGGAGGGAGCTTCGACCCTCCGCACGTGGGCCACGTCTCTGTGGCGGGCGAGCTCATCGAGGCACTGCAACTGGACCGTCTGCTCGTGATTCCGGCGCGCGATCCGCCGCACCGCGAGGTCACGCTCCCCGCGGAGGTTCGCCTCGACCTCACGCGCCGGGCCTTCGCGGACGTACCCGGCATCGAAGTCAGCCCGATGGAGATCGAGCGGACCGGCCCCTCCTACACGGTGGACACGCTGGAGGCCCTCGCGCGTCGCTTCCCTTCCGACCGGCTCGTCCTCGCGATGGGAGCGGATCAGTTCGCGGCGATCCACCGCTGGGAACGCTGGCGCCGGCTCCCGGAACTCGCGCGCATCGCGGTGATGCCGCGGGACGGCCGGGAGCCCGCACCCTCCCCGGAATCGACGCCGATCGAGTATGTTGTGGCCAGCATCACGCGAGTGGATATCTCGGCGAGCCGGATCCGGCAGCGCCTCGAGGAGGGCCATTCGGTCCACCTCCTCGTTCCGGAAACGATCCGACACGATGTTGAGCGCGCCTGGGCCGGACGCCGCGCGCATCATGTAACCCAGTGAGCCCCGGATGTTGAAGAACGTCGTAACGCAGGTCTTCGGAACGCGCTTCACGCGCGAGATGAAGCGCATGCGGCCGATCATCTCACAGATCAAGGAACACGAGTCGCGGCTCGCGGATTTCCCGGAAGAAGCCCTCAAGGCGCAGACGGGGAGGTTCCGGGCGATCATCGAGGAGCGGACCGCCGAGTTCGAGCAGGCGGTCGAGGCGCTGCGGGAGAAGCGTCGCTTCACTGAGAATCCCGCACGCCGCGCCGACCTCACCGAACGGATCGCGGCGACGGAGGGCGATCTCAACGAGGCGCTGCAGGGCGTGCTCGATGAGATCCTGCCCGAGGCTTTCGCGACCGTGCGCGAGGCGTGCCGGCGACTCCTCGGGGCGGAGATCGAGGTCACGGGGAACGAGATGGCGTGGGACATGGTCCCCTACGATGTGCAGCTCATCGGAGGGATCGTCCTCCACGAAGGGAAGATCGCCGAAATGGCCACGGGTGAGGGGAAGACGCTCGTGGCCACGATGCCGCTGTACCTCAACGCCCTCCCGGGCCGGGGCGTCCACCTCGTCACCGTCAACGACTATCTCGCCAGGCGCGACGCCCAGTGGATGGGCACGGTCTTCGACTACCTCGGCCTCTCGGTGGGCGTGCTCGAAGATACGCAGCCGGGAAGCGTCGAGCGGCGGGCCGCCTACCAGGCCGACATCACCTACGGGACGAACAACGAATTCGGGTTCGACTACCTGCGCGACAAC
>JAPPBA010000124.1 GCA_026705295.1 Candidatus Palauibacter australiensis | reverse complement strand
GAGGACGTCGTTGGTCGAGAATCGCCCGATCGGTCCGGTCGAGTAAACCGCATTAAGGGTCGGCGTTCGCTGGGATCCTTCACGCCCAGCAGGAGCGGAGCGCTGTTGACGATGCTGTTCGCCATGATGATGGCATCGTCGTCCGGCGGGGGCTCGCACAACATCCCGATCTCGAATCTGCGGCGCGCGTCGGCGTAGTCCTCGAAGAGAATCGCCTCCGGGACGCCCATGATCCACGCGGTATACCTCCACACGTGGACGTAGCCCTCCCACTCCATGTCGCCGAACTTGGCGCCGAGGCGTCTGGCGTGCTGGAGGAGACGTGCGGAGAAAGTGGTTGACGCGAGCAGGATATTGGCAGCGCTGATAGGCATGCCGTGCGCCGCCGCGTCCCATTCGTCGGAACCCTTGAGCAGCATCCTCGACTGTGCATGCACCAATCGGATTCGAAGCGTCAGTCGCCACCCGTCGCCGCCCGGTTCCATCCCGCCGGGGAGGTACTGGTCGGCGAGGTGCAGCAGGTTCTGGCGGAGGCGGCGAACCCCGTTCTGGGTGATGCGGCCCCGAATCCGGAAAGACTTGCTGATCAGCGTCGAGAAGCCTTCCACGATCGCGGCTCCGGCGAGGGCTGCCGGAATGATGTTGGAATTGCGGATGAAGCCGCGCGTGGCCGCCTGCGCCAACTTCGGATCGTACCAGTCCGGAATGGCGGATACCTCGCTCACCAGCTCCCGGAGCGAGTCGGGGAGGCCATCGGGCAACTCGAACGGATCCCGCAGGGCCGAAGAGATGAGCGGATGCACCTCGTCGGGGGAACACGTGGCCGCGAGATCCTCGACGACACGATCGGCAAGGGGGTCGCCGATGGTCGTATGGCGGATAAAATCGTCCGCCAATCGGGCGTCGACAGCCCGCGCCGCCTCGTACCCGTCAGCGTAGCTGGACGGAATCCTCATATGAGTGTCAGTCTCAGCCTCTCCATGTCAGCCGAAGATAATACCATGTCAACCGTAGAGAATACTTCCGGACAGGGATTGGCAAAAGTTTCGGGGCGTAACTCCCCGGAGCCCGTTCGCCCGGCGCTCTGGCGAATCGACCGCGCGCCGCGTAAACCGTTAGATGCAGCGCCGCTTGACTCAGCCGCGTTTTCCCACGGGCAGCTGGACCTGCGGAGTCCGATGAGGGGGGGTGGGACACATCACGGAGGAGCACCGTGTGAGTGACGAGGGTCAGGTCGACCAAAGGAGTACTCGGGGCCCCATCGGCTTCATGGCGAAGAACGGCATCGCCGCGAACGTGGTCATGCTGTTTCTCGTCCTCGCCGGGCTGGCCTCGGCCCGGAACCTGGTCCAGGAGGTCCTGCCCGATTTCTCCCTGGACCGCGTCCAGATCGTCGTCCCCTATCCCGGCGCGGCTCCGGAGGAGGTCGAGGAGTCGATCGTCCGCCGAATCGAGGAGCAGATCCGCGCGGTGGACGGCCTGAGCCGGGTCGAATCCACCGCCTCCGAGGGGCTCGCGTCGGTGATTGCGGAGTTCACTTCGGGAACGGATGTCAACCGCGCCCTCAACGAGGTGAAGGCCGAAGTCGACCGCATTCCGACCTTCCCGGCCGCCGCCGAACGGCCCGAGGTACGGGAAATCACGAGTCGGCAGAGCGTCATTCGTCTCCTCGTGTACGGCGACGTCCCGGAGCGTACGCTCAAGGAACTGGCATACGGCATCGAGGAAGGCCTCTCCGCCCTTCCCGAGGTGTCGCTGGCCGAAATCAGCGGGGCCCGTCCGTACGAGATCTCGATTGAGGTGCCCCTGAGACGGCTTCGCGCGCTCGGCCTGACCCTGGACGACATCGCCTTCGCGGTGCGGCAGAGTTCGCTCGAGTTGTCCGCCGGCAGGGTGTCTACCAGCGGCGAGGACCTCCTCGTGCGCACGCTGGGACAGAACTACGAACAGGTGGACTTTGAGGAGATCATCCTCCTCGGCCGCCCGGACGGCACGTCGGTTCGGCTCGGCGAGATCGCGACGGTGCGGGACGGATTCGCGGACACCGATCTCAACGCGCGCTACAACGGGCAGACCGCGGTCCGGGTCGACGTGTACCGGACCTCCGACGAGCAGGTGTTGGACATCGCCGAAGCCGTAAAGCGGTATCTCGACGCCGAAGTCGTGCCGACCCTGCCCGAAGGCGTCTCGGTAGAACTGTGGAAGGACGATTCGGAGGAAGTCGGCGGGCGCCTCGGCCTCATGACGGAGAATGCCCTGATCGGATTCGCGCTCGTCTTCCTGGCGCTGGCGCTCTTCCTGGAAATCCGGCTCGCGATGTGGGTGGCCGTGGGTCTGGCGGTCTCGTTCATGGGCGCGTTTCTCGTGATGGGCTTCCTCGGCATCTCGATCAACATGTTCTCGCTGATGGCGCTCGTACTGGCGCTGGGCATCGTCGTGGACGACGCGATTGTCGTGGGAGAGAGCATCTTCGCCGAGAGAGAGCGCGGCCAGAGGGGGCTCGCGGCCGCCATCCGCGGCACGCGGCGCGTCAGCACTCCCGTCATATTCTCCGTTCTCACGACGATCACGGCCTTCGCCGCGCTCCTGAACGCGCCCGGCCCGCAGGGAGAACTCGGCCGCGGGATTCCGCTGGTGGTGATCGCGGTGCTCGTGATCTCGCTGCTGGAATCGCTGCTCGTCCTCCCGAACCACCTGTCCCACCTCGCCGCTCCCGGCGTGCGGAGATCCGGCGCCGCCCAGCGCATGCTGCACCGGGCGCAGGGGGGCGTGGACCGGATCATGAAGCGCCTCGCGGACGGCCCCCTCGACCGTGGACTCCGCCTGGCGACGGAGCAGCCCTCCATCATCCTCGCCTCGGCGGCCGGCCTGCTCGTGATCTCGCTGGGGGCCGTGGCGTCGGGCCTCGTGCCCAACCAGTTCATCACGCCGATCGAGGGCGATGTCGTGTCGGCGAACCTGGAGATGCCGACGGGGACTCCGGCCGAACGCACGGCCCGGATCGTCGCGGAAATCGAAGCCGCGGGACACCGGGCCGTGGCCCGTCTCTCGGACGGGGACGACGAAGGCGAGGAGCCGCTGGAGTTCGACGTCGCCGTGACGGTGGGCGAGTTGGCGGCGCTGTACGATCCTCTCGGAGGCGACGCGGTGGAGGCGGCTCGCGGCCACCTCGGCACGGTGCAGTTCAAGCTCCATGACTGGGACCGCCGGGGCATCGCCGCTTCCACCTTCGAGCGTGTGTGGCGAGAGGAGGTCGGGATTCCCGCCGAAGCGAAATCGCTCTCGATCTCATCGAACCTCCTGGGTCTGGGACTGCCCGTTCACTACGAACTCTCCCATCCGGATCCGGATCGCCTGGAGGCCATTGCGGGCGAATTCACGGCCGAACTGACCGACGTGGAGGGGACCTTCGACGTCCGGAGCAATCTCGATGAAGGGTTCCGGGAACTCCAGTTGGAGTTGAACCCGGAAGGCCGCTCCCTGAACCTGACGCTCGACCGTTTCGCGACGCAGGTGCGCTCGGCCTTCTTCGGGGCGGAAGCGCTCAGAGTGCCCCGGGGCCGCGAAGACATGCGGGTGTGGGTCCGGCTTCCCGAGGAAGAGCGCAACTCCGCGACCGATGTCGAGAACTACCTCGTCCGCACGCCGGGCGGTGAAGTGCCGCTGGGCCAGATCGCGTCCGCCGGATTCTCCCGCTCGTCAGCCGCCATTCACCGGGTCGACGGGCGCCGCGCCGTCACGATCACAGCGGATGTGGACCCTCGCATCGCCTCCGGCCAGCAGGTGAACGCCAGGCTGGACAACGAGGTTCTCCCGCGACTGACGAGCGAGAACCCGGATCTCACCTACACGTACGGCGGCCAGCGAAAGGAGCAGGATCACGCGATCTCCGTGCTGGGCCGGTCGCTCATCCTCGCTCTGCTGATCATGTACAGCCTGATGGCGATCCCGTTCGGCTCGTACACGCAGCCCCTCATCATTATGGCCGCCGTTCCGCTGGGCGCGATCGGCGCGCTGGCCGGCCACATGCTCCTCGGTCTGAGTTGGGGACTGTGGTCGCTGTACGGACTGGTCGGCGTCTTCGGCGTCGTCGTGAACGATTCGCTCATGATGATCCGGTTCATCAACGACCTCAGGGACTCCGGCCTGGAGCCCGCGGACGCGATCATCGGCGGGGCGAAGGAGAGGTTCCGGGCGATCATGCTCACTTCGATCACGACATTCCTGGGCGTGGCCCCGCTCGTCTTCGAGACGAGCACCTACGCTCAGCACCTGGTGCCGCTGGCGACCTCCGTCGGCTTCGGCGTGTTCATCGCCACGATCCTTCTCATGGTCGTCGTGCCGGCGCTGGTGATGACGCAGTACAACCTCGAGGCGCGGCGCGAACGCTGGCGGCAGGCGCGCGCCTGATCGCCGGCTGCCGGCCGGCGGTGGTTCGTCAGGCGCCTCGCGTGGCCAGCCGACGGCAGTACCGCGCGATCCAGCGATTGGAGAAGCCGAAGAGCTTCGCGCGGCGCGTGATCGCGAGCACCTCCCGGCGGGACATCTTCGTCTCCTGGTCCAGCACCTCCGGATTCGTGCGACTGATGGCCAGGGTCCGCACGGCGAAGAGAAGCGGGAGCAGGCAGAAGAGTCGCACCCGGTGGTACCGTCTCGGGATCATCCGCATGTAGCTCCGGGCCGCCGCCAGGTGTCGGTCCGCCTTCTCCACGAGCCGCTCGAGCACCGTCATCGCCGCCGCATGGTTCGCGGGCTCGAACAGCTCGCCCGGATCCATTCCGCCGGGGAGGAAGGACGCGGGCACATACACCCAGCCGCGATGCCGGTCCTCGTGCAGCCCTCTGATCACGTTTACCGTCTGCAGCGCGAGGCCGAACTCTCTCCCCAGAGCCATCATGCGCGCACGGTCCCTTCCGACGCCCGGCAGCCGATGGGTGAACAGTTCCGTCAGCAGGTGGCCCACCCGTCCGGCGACTTCGTGCATGTAGTCGTCCAGATCCTCCTCGGTCTCGAATTCCGAGCCCCGCTCCGTCCACCGCGCCATCCCGGCACTGGATTCCCGCACGCGGCGCACAATGATCTCGCGCGCCTCGGGCGCCAGACGGTCGAGGCCCTCGAGAACGGCCGCCGCGTGTCGAGCCACCGATGCGTCCGGGGTGTCTTCCGCGGCCTCTCCCAGACGATCGATGAGGGCTGTGCGTCCCGAACCCCCGTCGAGCACGCGCCGCCATGCTTCGAGCAGGCGGACCTTCTCATCCCGCGCGATTTCCTGATTGTCCTCCAGGTAATCGGAAACGCGCAGCAGCAGGTAGGCCACGGTGATCTCGTCCCGCAGCGGGCGGGGGAGGATCTCGATGCCGACCGCGAACGTGCGACTCGCGCGCACGAGAAGCCCGTGAAGCGGGGCCATCCCTTAGAGATCCCTCGGCCAGAGCTGCGGCTGCCCGTCGATGGATACGGCTCCAAAATTACGCAGATCTACGGTCGCGATCGCCCGGGCGCGGAGTCGCTCGGCCACGGCCATGACCACGCCATCCACGAGTCCCAAGCGCAGAGAACGGTAAGTCGCGTTCAGTTCCTCCGCCCGCCTCAGGTCCGCCAGGCTTCCCCACTCGATCATGAATCTGCCGTCGGCAAGGTCCCGGCGCAGCGCAGCAGCTACAGCCGTGCCCAGTCTTGCGGCTACCATGTAATCCAACTCCGGGAGGATCGCCCAGGGAAGGGTCCATTCGCCGGGTCGCTTCTCGTAGGCGTTGCGGATCGCGGCGTGATCCCGCGCCCCGCGGTCCAGCAGCGCCAGCATCGCGCTGGTGTCCGCGACGATCACCGTCGGTTTCCGTCCCGTGGGCCCGGTTCCTTCCCGGCGTTCGGAGCGCGGCCCGCAGGGTCATCGTCCCCGAACCCGTGGAGGTATTCCTCGTACCGCTCGGCCAAGTCCGGAATGCCGCTGTCGCCCATGCCGATGCTGCGCGGCAACCGATCCTGTACCTTGCGGCTCGTGTATTCGCCCACCGCTTCCCGGATCAGTTCGGCCGCGGAGCGGTTCTCGGCGGCAGCGATCGACTTCAGCTTACCGTAGTCGGTGGCTCTCAGGTACACCGTCGTCTTGACTCTATCCATGAACATATGGTATATGGCTGACAGCTACGGAGCAACCCACTCCGAGGACGGTCCACACCGTGGGGGTCTTGACCTTGAATAGCGGAGCGGCGCGGCGATCCAGAGCTCGGCGAGGGGCGGTCGCATGACGGTCCTCGCACGGCGTCTGGCCGACCTGGGGACCGAGAACGCCTTCAAGGTCAACGACGACATCCAGGTTTGTCTCGACCGGGGGATGGATGTCATCCGCTTCAACATCGGCGCCCCCGACTTTCGCAGTGCGCCCCACCTCAATCGGGTCGCCGTAGCCGAACTCGAGGCCGGGAACTCGGGGTACTGCGATGCGGCGGGACTCCCGTCCTTCCGGGAGGCGATCGCGCGCCACGTTTCCGCCACGCGCGGGATTTCCGTGGGGGCGGATCGGGTCGTCGTCACGCCGGGGGCCAAACCGCCGATCGGCTACACCTTCCAGACGTATGTGGACCGGGGCGACGAGGTCGTCTACCCGAGTCCGGGATTCCCCATTTACGAGTCCTGGGCCACGTTCGTGGGCGCGCGCCCCGTGCCTCTGCACCTCTCGGAGGAGAAGGGCTTCGCGTTCACGGCGGACGACCTCGGGGCGCTCCTCACCGAGCGCACCCGGCTCATCATCCTCTGCTCGCCGTCGAATCCGACCGGAGGCGTGCTGTCGGCGGAAGATCTTGCGGGCATCGCGGCGGTGATCCGCGAACGCTGTCACCCCGACGTCCGGATCTACTCCGACGAAATCTACGAGCACATCCTCTTTGACGGCCTGGGGCACCAGAGCATCGCGTCGCAGGCGGGCATGGCGGAGAGGACGGTCATCGCGAGCGGCCATTCGAAGGGGTTCGCCATGACGGGGTGGCGGCTGGGCTGGGCCGTTCTGCCGACGCCGGAGGAGGCCGACGTCTTCAAGAATCTGAACATCAACATCATGTCGTGCGTGCCGCCGTTCCTGCAGGAAGGGGGCCGGGCGGCGTACGAGGACCCGGCCACGGCCGGCGTCGTGGCGCACATGGTGGGGGAGTTCGAGCGGCGGCGGGACTTCATCGTGCCCGCGCTCAACGCGATCGAGGGCCTGAGTTGCCAAGTGCCGAAGGGAGCGTTCTACGTCTTCCCGAACGTCTCCGGCGTGTGCGAGCGGCTGGGCGTGTTCGAGGCGTACGACGCCATGCCTCCGGCATCCCGCGGGCGGACGACGCCGTCCGGGATGCTGCAGATGTACCTGCTCTACCGGTACGGCGTGGCCACGATGGACCGGGCCTCCTTCTGCCGCATCGGCTCCGAGGGCCAGCACTTCCTCCGCCTCTCGATCGCCAACAGCATGGAGGACATCGAGCGCGGCGTGGCCCGCATCGAGCGCGCCGCCGACGATCCGGACGGGTTCCGGGAATTCCTGGAGACGGAGCGCCTGTGGGACTGAGACCCGCGCGGGAACGGGCCGCGCCATCCCCCGCCGCACGGCTCGTGGTGTCCCTGCCGCTCGCGATCCTGGCCATCGGCGCCACTGCGGGCGAGAGCAGGGCACAGTTCGTCCAGCGGCCCTGGGAGACCTACCGCGCCCTCGTGCTCCAGGCCCCGGCCAGCGTGGAAGCGGCGGCGTACGGGAACGCACCTTACCTGCGCGGTGGCGGGGCGGACCTGCTCTTCTACGCGCCTGCCCTCATTGGGCGCGCGGGCGGCATGGCGGCGAGTCTGCACCGATACGGCTCGGAGGGCACCCTCGCGACACTCGCCTCGAAGGGCAGCGTCGGCCTGGGCGACTTCGCGGTGGGTCTGCAGTACATGCGCTACGGAGGCTCCGGTACCGCTCCCCTTCCGGACCTGCAGTCCGCGGCGTTCGGCGACGGCGAGCCCGCAACCGAGTTCGCGGCCTCGCTCGGCTACGCACGCACGCTGTTCGGCGTGGTCGATGCCGGTGTCGTAGCCAAATACGTCGAACTTCACTTCCTGCGCGCGCTGCGGGATCGCGCGCTCGCCGTGGACCTGGGGGTGGCGCGCGAGTTCGGACCGGCGATGGTCAGCCTGACAGCCCGCAACCTGGGGTCGGACCTGGAGACGAGGGAGTTCACGGACAGAATCCCCACGCAGCTGGCCCTGGGCATCTCGACGGAGAGCTTCGAGGTCGGGGAACTGGACATGTTCCTCACCAGCCAGGTCGCGCGGCGCCGAGACGGCGAGATCATCCCGGCCGGCGGCGTCGAGGTCTCCTACTGGCCGGTTCAGGGCTACACGTTCCGCCTTCGCGCCGGACTCCAGCGCGTGGTGGAAGACAAGAGGAGCCCGTTCACCTTCGGTCTCGCATTCACGGGAGACGCCCTGACCCTCGAGTACGCGTTCCAGGCCTTCGACGTGGACGGCAACGCACATCGTTTCGGCCTCAGCTTCCGCTGACGCCAGCGTAGTATCCCCGTCGGTGTAGAGGGCGGTCACCGGTCGGTGGCGGCGCGCCCCGCTTCCCGGTCGGTGCCCAGTGCGCTGGAACCCTTCAGAGGTCTCTCATCCCCAAGCTGCCGTCCATCCCTCAGCTTCCGGAAAAACCGATGTCGTCCACGACGACGGTGCCGACCGTCGTGCGGTCGAAGAGGAGTCGGATCTCGTCGAGCCGGGCGGGATCGAACGAGGGATTGGCCTCGACGAAGTCCGCGAGCGGGATGGAGAAGGACTGGAGGACCAGTTCCCACTGGTTGTCGAACGATTCCGCGTCGTTGCGGCGCCGCACGACGGTCTCGAGGGGTCGCCGGATGGGACCGTAGTCCGACAGCCGCACGCCCGCCGACTCGCCATAGGCGTCCGTGACGACCACGGACAGATCCACGGGTTCGTCGTCCCCGTCCCGACCGGCGTCGCCTCCACCGGCCCCTTCCTCGTCCTGCCCCCCACCGCTCTCGGAGTCGTCGTCACCTTCCGGCCTTCTCGGCGAGGGACGACCCTCCACGGCTCCGAGCTGCAAATTCAGTCTCGAGGCGGCGCCCAGGCCCCAATCCGCGGCCAATCCGTCCGGCAACGAGACGGCGTAGCTGGCGGGCGTCGCCACGGCGTCCCCGCCGCCGGCGACGCGGTTGTTCCAGCCCAGCCAGAGCGCGTTGTTGCCCTGCGAACTCGACGTCGTGGGCCGGTTCCGCGAGCGCAGGTCGAGGAGGTTCTCGCGCCACGTGCCGAGTGAATCTCCCTCCAGCGTCACGCCCGGCGCCGTACCCGTGGTGAGGTCGATGTCCTCTTCGAACGACGCGAGCGCCCGGAAGCCGCTCGACTCGAACTGCGTGATGTACATCGTCTCGGGGAGCCAGCCGCCGATCGTGCGATGGTCCCGGAACATCGGCATATAGTCGGGACGGTCGCGCAGCGTGGTCTCGAGAAAGGCGGAGATGTAGATCTTCCCGAACTCCCGCTGCGCTTCGCCGTCTATGAGACCCCGCAAGTCGAGGCGCCGCGCGCTCCGCGGGCCATTGTCCTTGTTCCCCCAGACTGTATTCCACTGTCCGTGATTGGCCCGGTACATGTAGATGGCCGTCTTGAAGTAGTCGCCACCGTCCGTGAAGGACAGGCGATTATAGAGGCGCAAGCCGTGAAAGCTCGTCACGTCACCGTCGTGAGAGCCGTGGAATACCATATAATTGATATTCTCGACCGGCACGAAGCGTCCCGTGGGAAGGTACTGTCCATCGACGGGCGCGATGGCGATGATCGCGCGGATCCCGTGGTTGAAGTCGAACTCCAGGGAAGCGTCGTCCGGATACCGGGACAGCCGGTTGAACGCCGCCGCATGCCCGACCGCTTCGCCCCCGCGGGAATGACCGATGAGGGCGATGCGGTCGAAGTCGATCTTGCCGTGGAACGGGGTGGATTCGTCCGCCGCGAATTCCTTGAAGGCGTCGATGTGCTTGAGGAGGAACCACCCCCGCCCGTCGTTCTCGTTGCGGATGCCGCCGTTGATGAAATTCATGTCGACGGAAGCGAACACGTAGCCCCGGCTGGCGAGCAGTTCGCCGAGATAGCCGTACCCGGGGTCGGAGAAGTCCCTCATGTCGTGGTTCCCGTGCACGATGAGGACCAGCGGGAAGGGACCCTCGCCCTCGGGATACCATGCGCGTCCGTTGATCGGGAATTCCTTCGGCGTGAAGCCCCAGTAGCCGTTTCGTTCGCTCGCGGATCCGCCGAGAGAGACGAGCTTCGAGGCGTCGACCGTCTCGGTCACGATCGACACGGAGTCCCGGTACTCGGGCCGGCGCTGGTCCGTGCCGCTCCCGTAGTAGAGGCGCGAGACGCGATAGGGCCCGGGGAGGGCGGGGTGGTCGGCGTCCAGCGACTGCTCGGCGAGGACCATGGCGTGATCCGAAGGCGTGAGTCGCAGCGGACCGTAGCAGCCCGCGACCGCGGCCGCGCCGGCGATCGAGGCAAGAACAGAGGTCGGCAGAAACCGTCGCGCGGTCACCCGCCCAGATCCTCCGGGTCCGGCCCCGGCTCCCGGCCTTCGGGCGCCTCGAGCGAGAACCTGAACTGTTCGGCCAGTTCCGGATCGTCCTCGATCTCCAGGACGCGCTTGGCGATGTATTCGCCGAGCACCGGCCCCTGCTTGAACGACTCGGCCGTCCCCAGACCCGCGAGCCACACGTTGTCGAAGTCGGGATGCTTGTCGATGAGGAAGTTGCGGCTCGGACCGAAGCAGTAGTGGCAGGCGCGCGTCTCGTTGATCGGGGCTCCGGCCATGTCGGGAAAGTACCGCGCCAGGACCTCGCGGGGTCGTTCATGGGCTTCCAAAGGCACCCAGCGATCGCTCGTGTCCGGGTCATCGCCGGCCTGCCCGCCGACCCGCACACGGAAGCCGCGGTGATCCGGGC
>JAPPBA010000123.1 GCA_026705295.1 Candidatus Palauibacter australiensis | reverse complement strand
GTCTCGCCGGCGAGGCGGTCTTCCGCGACGTGGAGACGCTGGAGTCCGAGGTGCGGGGTCTCGCGGCGGAACTCGAGGTCGGCGCGGGGCGGATCATCAACCCCCTCCGCGTCGCCCTCATGGGCCAGGGCGTGAGCCCGGGGATCTTCGAGGTGCTCGAGGCGATGGGGCGGGAGCGGGCTCTGGCCCGGATCGGCGCGGCGGCCTGCTTCCTCGAAGCCCGGTTGGCCACGGCGTGAACGGAACGTGGCCGGCCGAGCACGAGGCGCCGATGCGGCGGGCCCTCGAACTCGCGGCCCTCGGGGGCGAGCGCGGCGAGGTGCCCGTAGCCGCCCTGGTCACGGACCCGGAGGGCGCGATCGTCGCGGAAGCGCACAACCGTACGCGCGCCGACGCCGACCCGACGGCCCACGCGGAGGTTCTGGCGTTGCGCGCCGCCGCCGCCCGCCTGGGGGACTGGCGCCTGGAGGGCCACACCCTGTACGCGACGCTCGAGCCGTGCGCGATGTGCGCCGGGGCCGCCGTCCTCGCGCGCGTCAGCACGGTGGTGTTCGGGGCCGCGGACCCGAAGGCCGGAATGTGCGGGTCGCTCGAGAACCTGGTTTGCGACCCGCGGCTGAACCACAGGGTGGAACTCGTGTCCGGCGTGCTCGCCGATGAATCCGCGCGTCTCCTGCGGGACTTCTTCCGCCAGCGGCGCTAGCGTCGGAACACAGCGTCGGAACACAGCGCGAGCGCGGGACGTGGCGCTGGTTCAGCCTCGTGGGTTCGCGGGCTCGTCTTCGTCGCACACCGCGCACTCGCTCGCGGCCGCCTGGCAGATACGGGCGCCCCGCAGAAGCGCGCCCGCGAGGACCAGGCTGCCGGCGGTCGACGTCGCTGTCTCGGGCAGCGGCTCGAGCCAACCGGCGAGGGAGGCGGCCCAGAACACGGCCCCGCCCGCAAAGACGAGGCGTACGGCCGCGTTCCTGCCGGCCGGGCCCAGCAGGAGCATGGCCGCGCCGAGGACGACGGTCCCGACCAGGAACCCTCGTTCCACCCCTTCGGAGAGCGCGAGCGCGGGCGCCACGGCGACGAGGAGCGGCGTCAGCGCACAGTGCACGCCACACCAGGCCGCCGCGCACCCCGCAAGGCGCGATCCGGAGACCAGGTACCCGCTGGGCGGGACGGTGGCAAAAGACGGTTTCATGATATCGGTCAACACCGGGAGCGAAGCGGGCGGAGCTTGAACGCCGAAGGCGTGATGATAATCGATTCTCACTTCCGTGTCACGAAAATTACGCGCGGCTCCGGGGGACCACACCGGCAGGCGGGCGACGGCGGCGCGGTCACGTTCCCGCGGGAACGGGCCTCCCCAGGACGCGCAGCGCGACGAGGACCACGCCGATGCCCAGAAGGTGGGCGATCCAGGGCGACAGCCCGTACGACGTCCCCACGTGGCCGAACAGCATCGCGGATACGGCTACGACGAGCGCGTAGGGGAGTTGCGTGCGCACGTGGTCCATGTGGTCGCACGCCGACGCCATCGAACTGAGCACCGTGGTGTCGGATATGGGCGAGCAGTGGTCCCCGAAGACGGAACCGGCGAGGACCGAGCTGATCGAACTCACGAGCAGCTCGCCGCCTCCGGCCTCGATGCCGGTTGCGCCGCCGAGGGCGACGACGAGCGGCACCACGAGCGGGAGCAGGATGGTCATCGTGGCCCATGACGTTCCGGTGCAGAAGCTGACGATCGCGGCCGTCGTGAAGGTGAGGACCGGGACGAGTTCCGGCGCGAGGCTGCCCTCGAGGATCTGGGTCAGGTACTGCGCCGTCGCGAGCTGACTCGTCACCTCGCCGAGCGACCACGCCAAGGTGAGGATCACGAACCCCATCGTCATCGCCCGGATGCCGGTGAGCCAACCGTCGAGCGCCTGGCTCAGCGACAGGATGCGCTGCGTCGTGGCCAGCCCGATTGCGACCAGGCAGCCCGCGAGCGAGCCCCACAGGATCGCCTTGAACGGATCCGCCGCGCCGAACGTGTCCCAGAGCGAGGCGGGCCCCACGGCGCCGCGGCCGTCGAAGTACAGCCCCAGGAGGACCGTCGCGACCACCGTCAGCACGGGGATCGCCGCGTTGTACCAGCGCAGAGGCACGCCCTCCGCGGCGTCGAGTCCCGTCTCCTCCGAGTTCACCATGAGCTGGGAGCCCGGCCGGAAGACGCCGCCGCCGGTGCGCGCCCGCATCTCCGCGCCGTGCATGGGGCCGAAATCCCGCTGCGACACGATGACCGCGGCCACCATGAACAGGGCAAGGATGGGATAGAAGAGGTACGGAATGCTGCTCAGGAACACGGTGAACGGGCTGGTGGAGGCGAGCGCCCCGGCCAGCGCGGGGTCCGAGGTCTGCTCGGCGGCGATGCGAAGTCCGTCGCGGATCAGCGAGATCTCGAAGCCGACCCAGGTCGAAACGAAGGCGATCGTGGCGACGGGGGCGGCCGTCGAATCCACGAGGTAGGCCAGCTTCTCCCGCGACACCTTCAGCTTGTCCGTGACGGGACGGAAGGTGTTTCCGACGATGAGGGTGTTCGCGTAGTCGTCGAAGAAGATGCCGACGCCCGCGAAGAAGGTGGCGAGCTGCGCGCGGCGCGGCGTGGTGGCCAGCGGCCGAAGTGCTTCGACGATCCCGCGCGTGCCCCCGGCGCGCGACATCACCCCCACCATGCCGCTCAACAGCGCGGAGAACATCAGGATCGACGCGTTGTCGGTGTCGGCGAGCGAGGGCACGATGAACGTGTCCACCGTCCGCCCGAGCCCCGCCAGCGGGTCGAGGCCGGCGATGAAGAATCCGCCCAGCCAGATTCCGAAGAAGAGCGACACGACGACGTGGCGGAAGATGAGCGCGAGGGCGATCGCGATGAGCGGCGGCAGCAAGCTGATCCATCCGGGGAACCGCGGCGGGTCCACACTCGCGTTTGCCGGTCCCTGGTCCGAGTCCATCTCCACGGACAGCGGGAGATCCCCCGCCGCGGCCCGCAGCCCGTTGACCGGGGTCTCCGACCGGAGGGGCAGGGCGCCCGCGGCGAGTTCGCGTCCCGAGGCGGTTGTCACGCGATAGCGCGCGTTCTCCCCGCCCCCCGTGTGGAGCGTGAGGGAGAATGGAACGTCGGTGAGGACGACCGCGGGCGCCTCCACGGTGAGCGAGGGGCCGTCCTGTGCGAAGGCTTTGCCGGGAAGAGACGCGGGCAGGACGACCGCCGGCAGCAGAAGCCACCGTCCGGCGCGCCGGAAGACGTCGGATCGCATGCGCATGCCCGAACCTACCGGGGCCGTCTCGCGAGGGTCAACGCGGGTCGCTATACTCCCGCCCGACCGGGGCCGCCCAAGCAGCCACGGGCTGCTGACGCCGAGCCGCCCGCCACGGATCGAGCGGAGCCGAGACGACACTGACGCACAACGTCCTCGACGAGGCCGCTGCCCGAGGGCTCCTTGCCGAGCTTTCCGCGCAGCTTGACCGGGCGATCGAGCCCGACGCCCGCCTCATCCTCATCGGCATCCACCGTCGCGGCGATTCGATCGCGGCCGAGATCGGCCGTCACCTTGAGCCGACGCGCGGCTCCATCCCCATCGGTTCGCTCGACATCACGCTCTACCGGGATGATTTCGGGCAGGTCGGCGCGCTCCCCACGGTCGGGACCACCCGCATCCCGGAGTCCATCGAAGGCGCGCACATCGTCATCGTGGACGACGTGCTCCACACGGGACGAACGATCCGGGCCGCGCTCCAGGAGCTGTCGGACTTCGGACGCGCCCGCCGGATCCAGCTCTGCGTCCTCGTGGACCGTGGGGGGCGCCAGCTCCCGATCCAGCCCGACTACGTGGGCCGCGTCATCGAGGTCGGACCCAACCAGGACGTGGCGGTGCGCGTCGCGAACACGGACGGCGACTGGGGTATCGACATCGTCGCCCTGCCCGCCGTTCCCGAGGCGGGGACATGACGGCCCAGGGCCGGGAACTCGGGCTCGGGAAGGACCTCATCGGCCTCGAACCTCTCACGCGGGGGCAGATCGAGGCGATTCTCGATACCGCGGAACCCTTCAAGGAGATCAGCGAGCGGAAGATCAAGAAGGTGCCGGTCCTCCGCGGACAGACGATCGTCAACCTCTTTCTCGAACCCTCGACCCGGACCCGCATCAGCTTCGAGTTCGCGGAAAAGCGGCTCTCGGCCGATACGGTGAACATCTCCTCCGCGGGCTCCTCCGTGCAGAAGGGCGAGACGCTCGTCGACACGGCGCGCAACCTCGAGGCGATGAGGATTCACATGGTCGTCGTACGTCACGGATCGTCGGGAGCGGCGAAGTTCCTCGCGGACCGGATTCCCTCCAACGTCATCAACGCCGGCGACGGCCAGCACGAGCACCCCACGCAGGCCCTCCTCGACCTGTTGACGATCCGGGACCGGTTCGGGGCCATCGCGGGCCGGCGCGTCTGCATCGTCGGCGATATCCTCCACTCGCGCGTCGCGCGCTCGAACATCTGGGGCCTCATGAAGTGCGGGGCCGAGGTCGCGGTGTGCGGGCCGCGCACCCTGATCCCGGCCGGGATCGAGGAGCTGGGCGTGCAGCGGCTCGACTCGATCGAGGAGGCGATCGAGTGGTGCGACGTGCTCTACGTGCTGCGGCTTCAACTGGAGCGGATGGAGGGCGGCTACGTCCCCTCGCTCCGCGAGTACAACCGCGTGTTCGGCGTCAGTTCCGAGCGCCTCGGCCGCGCCGGCGACGAGATGATCGTCCTCCACCCCGGGCCCATGAACAGGGGCGTCGAGATCGACTCCGACGTGGCGGACGGGCCGCGCTCGGTGATCCTCCCGCAGGTGACGAACGGAGTCGCCGTGCGGATGGCCGTCCTCTACCTGCTCGCCGGCGGGCGCCCGGAGCTGGCCGAAGACGCCAAGGTGGGGGGACCGTGAGCGGGTCGCTCCTCCTCGCCGGAGGCCGCGTGATCGATCCCTCCGCGGGGATGGATGAGGTGCGGGATGTTCTCGTGCGGGACGGGCGGATCGAGGCCGTCGCGCGCGGCGTCGCGGGACCGGAGGGCATCCCCCGCATCGACGCGCAGGGACTCGTCGTCGCTCCCGGGTTGATCGATGTGCACGTGCACCTGAGGGAACCGGGAGCCGAGCATAAGGAGACGATCCGCACGGGCGCCCGGTCCGCGGCTGCGGGCGGCTTCACGACGATCTGGGCGATGCCGAACACGGATCCGCCGCTCGACGACCCAGCCGCGGTCGGCTTCGTGCGGGAAGAGGCGCGGCGCTGGGCCCGGCAGGGGGAGGGCGGAGCGCGCGTGAGTCCCGTGGCCGCCGCCTCGCTCGGCCTCGCCGGCAGGCAGATGACCGAGATCGGCGGCCTGGTCGAGGCGGGCGCGGTCGCGGTCACGGACGACGGACACCCGATCCACGACCCGGCGCTCATGCGGCGCCTGCTCGAGTACACGCAGTCCTTCGGGATCCCCGTCCTTCAGCATGCCGAAGACATGGCGCTCTCCGCCGGAGGGGTCATGAACGAAGGCGCCGTGGCGACCGCGCTCGGCCTGCGCGGGATCCCGAACGCTTCGGAGGCCACGGTCGTGGCGCGGGACATCTATCTCGCGGAACTCACGGGCGGGCACGTACACGTCCAGCACGTCTCAACCCGTGAAGCGGTCGAACTCATTCGCCTGGCGCACGAGCGCGGAGTGCGCGTGAGCGGCGAGGCTTCGCCACACCACATGGCGTTGACGGAAGAGGCGGTGCGCGGCTACCGCACCGAAGCCAAGATGAACCCGCCGCTCCGGTCCGAGGCGGATCGCCGGGCGGTGCGGCAGGGGCTCATCGATGGCGTGCTGGAGTGCGTGGCGACGGACCACGCGCCGCACCACTACGAGGAGAAGGAGCGCGAGTTCGACGATGCGCCGTTCGGCATCGTCGGTCTCGAGACCGCGCTCGCCGTGTGCATCGGCGAACTCGTGACGCCGGGGGACCTCCCGCTCTTCGACCTCATCGAGCGGATGTCCGCGGCGCCGGCCCGGCTGATGGGGATCGAGGGCGGCACGCTCCGCCCCGGCAGTCGCGCGGACCTCGTCCTCTTCGATCCGGAGGAGGCGTGGACGGTCGACCCCGCCAACTTCCGCTCCAAGAGCCGGAATACGCCGTTCGGCGGGTGGGAAGTGACGGGACGCGTGAAGCGTACGATCGTCGGCGGGGAAACCCGCTACGCGGAGGGCGGCTGAGGCCCGGCGCCGCTCGAAGCCAGCCTCGAAGGCAGCGGGGCTCTTTCTGCGGCCTGCTAACTCAGGCTGTTGACGTGCCGCGCCGCTCGCGCCTTCTGGCGGGCCGCGGCGTTCGCCTTGATGACGTTCCGGCGGGTCGCCCGGTCGAGAACGCGGTACAACTCGGACAGCGCCGGCGTCGCCTCCTCCGCCGATTCCGTCGCGAGGAGATACTTGGTCCGGGTCCGGATCTCGGACCGCACCCGGCGGTTCCGGAGCCGCCTCGCGCGCGACTGGCGCAGCCGCTTCTTCTGACTCTCGTTATTCGGCATTCGATTCCTTCTTTTTCGCTTCGAACCTGCGGCAAACGTGCGGTGGTTGCGGCCGGCCGCGGGCCGACCCTCCCATCCGTCCGAAAATCAGCAAAAGAACATACCAGACTTGGCGGATACCTCCAAGCCGGCGCGTCGGGCACGTCCCTGTCGGGGGTACTCGTCGCGTGTACGCCCGTGCTACATTGAGCGGTGACTGGCCGGCGACCTCCGGTTTCCGCCGGCCCGAGCGTGCGGGGAGGTTTCTTGACGGCGGTTCCCAACCGACTTCCAAGCCAGCGGACGGCGCAGCCGTTCGTCGTGGAGCTCGACCGGTTTCAGGGGCCCCTGGATCTCCTTCTGCACCTCATCCGGTCGCAGGACATCGACATCTTCGATATCCCGATCTCCACCATCACCCGGCAGTTCCACGAAGCCCTCACCGACGGCATCGACCTTCTGGAACTCGACCGCGCCGGGGAGTTTCTGGAGCTGGCCGCGACGCTGGTCCACATCAAGGCGCAGCTCCTGCTGCCGGGCCGCAGCGACACGGAGTGGGAAGATGATCCGCGGGCCGAACTCGTACGGCGTCTGCTGGAGTACGAGCTGTTTCAGGAGATCGCGCGGACGCTGGGCGCGGCTGAACTGGAACGGCGGCGCCACATGTCGAAGGGTTTCCTGCCTCCGCAACCTCCGCGCGAGGCGGATGGCCAGGAACTCTCGACGACGTTCGACGATTTCCTGGCGGTCCTCGGCGATATCCGGGGCCCCGATCTCGTCACGACGCATGTCGCCCCCATCCGCATCGTCCCGGTCGAGGACAAGATCGCCGTCATCCAGCGTCTGCTGGGCGAGCACCGGCGGGTGCCGTTCAACCGGCTGTTCGATTCGTGGCAGGAGCGGCCGCACGTCGTCGCGGCGCTGCTCGCGTGTCTGGAACTCGCCAGGCAACAGCTCGTGAGGCTGGAGCAGGTGAAGCGGTTCGGAGCGATCTGGCTGTTCGGACGCCGCTCGCGGGGCGGCGGCGGAGAGGGGGCCGCGTGAGCCCGGAGCAGATCGTGGAAGCCGCGTTGTTCGCGAGCCAGACGCCGCTCACCGCCCGCGAACTGGCCCGGGCTGACGACGCGCTCGACGTGCGGCGCGTCCGCGAAGCGCTCACCGCGTTGCGAGAGCACTACGACACGGACGGACGGGCTTTCCAGGTCTACCAGCTCGGGGATGGGTTCCAGATCCTCACGCGTCCGGAATTCGTCCCGTACCTCGAGCGGTTCGACTCCGTGCCGCGTCCGCCCACGCTTTCCCGCGCCGCGCTCGAGACGCTCGCGATCATCGCGTACCGGCAGCCCATCGGGCGGATCGAGGTCGAGGAGATCCGGGGTGTGGCGTCCACTTCCGTGTTGCGAACGCTCCAGGACTGGGAACTCATCGAGATCGTGGGGCGGGGCGAGGGCCTCGGGCGGCCGCTCCTCTACGGGACAACGTCCCGTTTTCTGGATCACTTCGCCCTGCAGTCGCTGGAAGATCTCCCCGCGCCGGAGGACCTGTCCGTCGCGCTCGTGCGTGCCGAACCGGAGACGTCCGCCGACGATGCGTCGCTGCGGGAAGAGCCCGCCGCAGGCTAGCTCCTACGCCAGGCGGACGGCTCGTGCGACTGCAGAAATTCCTGGCTCGGGCCGGCGTGGCGTCTCGGCGCGCGAGCGAAGCACTCATCGCCGCCGGCCGCGTCCGCGTGAACGGCGAGGTTGTGACGAAGCTTGGGACCAGGGTGGATCCGAACGGCGAGCGGGTCGAGGTGGACCGGCGCCGCGTCGTCTTGAAGCCCGTGCTCTGGCTGGCGCTCAACAAGCCGCCGGGGTTCGCGTGCACCCGGCACGATCCCGGTCGGCGGCCGATCATCTACGATCTGCTCCCCGCCGATACCCGCCATCTGCCTCACGTCGGTCGGCTCGACTTCATGAGCGAGGGCCTCCTTCTCCTGTCGAATGAGGGAGACGTCGTGCATCGGCTTCTCCACCCCCGGACCGGAATCGAGCGGGTGTACCACGCGAGACTCCGCGGGCCCGTGGCGGTGGAGGTTCCGGATCGGCTGCGGGCCGGCGTGGCGCTCGAAGACGGACCCGCGCGAGCCCGCCGAGCCGGCTGGATCACGCCGCCGCATACTTCGTCGCCCACCGTCGAGATCGTCCTGACTGAGGGAAGAAACAGGGAAATCCGGCGCATGCTCGCCTCGCTCGGCGTCACGCTGCGCAGTCTTCGCAGGACCTCTTTCGGGCCGGTTCGACTGGGCGCTCTGGCAGCGGGAGCGACCCGCGAGTTGTCTCCGAAGGAACGGCAGGCGCTCCGGCGTGCGGCGGGTCCGGCTTGCTCCCGGGCGGTTACGGAGTGAACATCGGGCGGCTGACAGACCGAACATCAACGTGACAGCGAGAGAACGCATGAACGGAGAAGCCGTCACGGCCCAACGGATCTCGGGTGAGGATCTCGAGACCCAGCAGGCCGCGATCCGGGAAGCGGGGACCTTCGTGGCCGAGGTTCGAAACGAACTGGCCAAGCGGATCGTCGGACAGCACGCCCTCCTCGACCGCGTGCTGATGAGCCTTCTCACGGGTGGCCATATTCTTCTCGAAGGTGTGCCCGGACTCGCGAAGACGCTCACGGTCAGCACGCTCGCCGAGGCGATCCACACCACGTTCCGACGCATCCAGTTCACGCCGGACCTGCTGCCCGCCGATGTCGTGGGAACGCTCGTGTGGGAGGAGAAGACGGGCACCTTCACTCCGAAGCGGGGGCCCATCTTCGCGAACATCGTCCTCGCCGATGAGATCAATCGTGCGCCCGCCAAGGTCCAATCCGCGCTTCTGGAGGCGATGCAGGAACGCCAGGTGACGATCGGAGAGGAGACGCACCCGCTTCCCGTGCCGTTCCTCGTCATGGCCACTCAGAATCCCATCGAGCACGAGGGCACGTATCCGCTTCCAGAGGCGCAGGTGGACCGGTTCATGTTCAAGACCCGGGTCGGTTACCCCGCGCCCGAGGAGGAAAGGTCCATCATGCGGCTCATGGCGGGAGAGGATCCGCCGCCCGTCAAGGCCGTTGTGGAGCCCGACCGCATCCTCGCCGCGCGCGCCATGCTTCCGGCGATCTACGTCGACCGGCGGCTCGAGGACTACATCCTTCAGCTCGTGCTCGCGACGCGCGAGCCCGCGGCCCACGGCCTGGGGGAATTCGTCGACTGGGTCGAGTTCGGGGCCTCTCCGCGCGCCACCATTTTCCTCGCGAGAGCGGCCCGCGCTCATGCCTTCATCGAGGGCCGGGCCTTCGTGGTTCCGGAGGATGTGAAGGCGATCGCCCGCGATGTCCTTCGGCATCGGCTCGTCCTGACCTTCCAGGCGCAGGCGGAACAGATCGATGCCGATCACATCCTCGACCATCTCCTGGAGACCGTGCCGGTGCCGTGAGGCTGCCCGACTTCCTGTGGCGCCCGCGACGGCCGGCGCCGACGGCTGACTCCGCCGCCGCGTCGAAAGAGGTCCGGCGGCTGGAGTTGACGAGCCGGCGGTTCATGGACAACCCGGCTCTGGGGCCTTACCCGTCTCTCTTCCGCGGACACGGCATTGAGTTCTCCGAGGTCCGCGAGTATCAGCCGGGCGACCCGTTCCAGGCGATCGACTGGAAGGTGACCGCCCGCATGCGGCGTCCCTACGTGAAGCGCTTCGTGGAGGAACGGGAGCTTGCCGTCCTCCTCGTCGTCGACGTCTCCGCTTCGAACGAATTCGGTACGCGCCGATCCCTGAAGCGCGATCTCGTCGCGCAGGTGGCGAGCACCCTCGCACTCGCGGCGATGCGCGCCGGGGATCCGGTGGGCATGCTCCTCTTCAGCGACCGGATCGAGCGCTACGTGCGTCCGGCGCGGGGGCGCAACCGTAACCTCCGCCTCCTGCATGAACTCGTATCCGTCCGGCCGGAGGGGAAGGGGACGGACCTCGATCTCGCTCTCGCCACCGCGGCCCGCATGCTCACCGTCCGCTCCCTCGTGTTCGTGATCTCGGACTTCGTGGGCGCCGGGAACCTGGCCCGGCCGCTGCTGGGCCTTGCCGGCCGCCACGATGTCGTCGCGCTCGCGGTCGATGACCCCGCGGAAGCGACGATCCCGGCATCGGGCTGGGTCGAGGTCGTGGACCCCGAAACGGGGGATCGGGCCGTGGTCGACCTCGGAGATGCGGCGGTTCGGCAGCGGCTCACGGAGCGCTCGACGGCGGGGGCTCGGGCGCTCGAGCGGCTGTGCGCGCACTGCCACGTGGACCTCATGCGGCTGCGTACCGACACCCCGTACGAGTCCGGGCTCTCCGGCTTCTTCGCCGCTCGCGGCCGGCGGAGGCTCCGGTGAGGCGATCCCGCTGGACTGTTCGCGCGGTCCTGGGCGCGGGGTTGGGGTTCGCGCCGGGTGTGGCGGCCCAGTCCGCGGTCGACCTCGAGGCGACGGTCCTCCCGGAGTCCGTACGGGTCGGCGAGGAGTTCACGGTCCGCCTCGTCGTCGGACAGGAGAGAGCCGGAGAGGTCCACTTTCCCGCCCTCATCGACGGGCCGGAGTCGATCGAGCAGACGGGGCCGGTGCAGATCCGATCCGTCGAAGAGGGTCGACGGTGGGAAGCGGACTACACGATTCGCGCGTGGCGAGCGGACACGCTCGTCATCCCGCCGGTGGAGGTGGAACTCGCGGCCGCGGGCGGCGTCGTCCGTCGGATGCAGCCGCCCGCCGTCCCTGTCTTGAGCGTGCTGCCGGCGGCGGATGATCCGCTCGAATTGAGGGATGCCCGGCCCCTCCTGAGCCTGCGGGCCCTGCCCTGGTGGCTGGTCCTGCTCGCCGCGGCGCTCGCCGGACTCGCCTGGTGGACCTGGAACCGCGGGCGCGCCGCCGCGGCCGCCCCCGATGTCCCCCTCGGGCCCGGCGACCTCGCGCTTCGCGACCTCGCGCGCCTTCGCGAGGGGTGGGTACGGCAGCAGGTGAGCGGCGACCGGTTCTACGATGGCTACGAGGAGACGCTGCGGCGCTACGCGCATGTGACGCGCGGGTGGGCGCCATCGAAGGAACTCCGCGGGCTCGGCGGCTCCGACGCAGGGCTTATCGCCGCTCTGCGCCACTCGATTCTGGCCCGTTTTGCGCGCACGCGGACGGAGTGGGAAGGGCCGCTCGGCGACGTGGATGTCGGCGAAGCGTTTGTGCGCGCGGACATGGCGGAGTCGCCTGCGGCTGACGAAACCGGCGGGCCGGGCGCCACCAGGGAAGACGTCGTCCGGGATGACGCCGGTGGGGCCGGCGCCGGCGTGGCCGGCGCGAGGGGAAATGGAGGCGGCGCGTGAGCGAATTCGCGCTCCCCGGCTGGCCGTTCCTCCTCCTTCTGGTCCTGCTGCCGCTCGGGTGGGCCCTGATGGGCTCGGGCAGGATCCGTCTCCCGTATCCGGACATCGCCCGCCTCACCGGTTCCCGAGGTCGGGGCCGGGGGCGGTTCTGGTGGTGGTTTCCGGCCGCCCTTCGCTCTCTCGCCCTCGCGCTCGTCATCATCACCCTCGTCAATCCGGTGCGGGTTTGGGAGCGGGTGGAGTCGGAACGCGAGGGCGTCGCGATCATGCTGGCGGTCGATATCTCGAGTTCGATGCTGGCGGAGGACTTTCGCCCCGATAACCGCATCGAGGTCGCGAAGCGGGAGGTCATCCGCTTCGTGGAGGGGCGGGAGTCCGACTGGATCGGCCTCGTCGCGTTCGCCGGGGAGGCCCTCACGATGGTCCCGGGGACGCTGGACCACGCCGTAGTGGAAAGTGCGGTCGAGCGGCTCGAGGCGGGACAGCTCCGGGACGGGACGGCGATCGGCGTCGCGCTGGCCACGGCGGCGAACCGGCTCCGCGACCTGGAGCCCGAATCCCGCATCGTCGTCCTGCTCACCGACGGAGACAACAACAGCGGCGGCATCTCGCCGGAGGAGGCGACGGCCGCGGCCGCCTCCCTCGGCATCCGCGTCTATACGATCGGCGTCGGCCGTGACGGCGTCGCCCCCGTGCCCGTGGCCCGGACCGCTTTCGGATACCAGTACGCCAATATCCGCGTCCACGTGAACGACGAACTCCTCGATCGCATGGCGACCCGCACGGGGGGGCTCTATTTCCGCGCCACCGACCCCGAGGGACTGACGCGGATCTACGAGCGGATCAACGAGCTTGAGACCACGCCGATCAAGGAAGTGCGGACGGAGGAGCGGGTCGGGATGCGGCGGGAACTTCTCATCGCGGCGCTCGCCCTCGTCATGCTTGAACTCCTCGTGGCGGCGACGCGCTCCCGCCGGGTATGGGTCTGACCGTGGCCCCGCTCCCGATCGCCCTCCTGCTCGGAGCCGTGGCCGTCGGGCTCAGGCTGCTCGCGTCGCGACGGTCGGGCGCGGACCGCGAGAAGCTCGCCGAGACCTCGTTGCTCGAGCGCTACGTGCGGCTGCCGGCGCACGCCCTCCCCCCCGTACGCCTGGCGCTGCTCGCCGCGGGCGTCGTCGCGATCGCGCTCGCTTCCGGTTCCGGCGGCACGGAGGCCCGGCGCCTCGATGAAGGAGGGGCGGAAACGATCCTCGTCTTGGACGCGTCGAACTCGATGCTCGCGGGCGACGTCGAGCCGAGCCGGCTGGAGGTGCAGCGGCAGTTGGCCGCCCGCCTGGCGACGCGCACGCAGGGCCGGATGGGCGTCGTCTACTTTGCGGGGCGCGCGTACGTGCTCTCGCCGCTGACGACGGACATGAGCGCGATCGAGATGCTGGCGGAGGGCGTGCGGCCCGCCGCGGTGGGGCTGGGAGGATCCTCGCTCGCCTCCGGCCTCACCCAGGCGATCGACCTGCTCGCCGGCGGAGAGGAGGGCGCGCGCAAGTCGATTGTCGTCTTCTCCGATGGCGAGGAAACGGCCGGCGCGCCCTTCGGGGAGGCGATCGGAAGGGCCCGGGATGCGGGGATCGTGATCCATTCGGTGGGGATCGGAACCGAACTCGGAGGGCAGATTCCCCTGACGCGGGAGGCGTCGCTGGACCCGACGATGGCCGCGCGACGGCGGGGCGGGGCTTCGGTGCTTCAGGGGCCGGACGGCAGCCCCGTCATCACGCGGCTGAACGCCGCGTCGCTGAGGCAGATGTCTCTCGGTACCGGGGGGCACTATGTTGACGGCGCGGACGGTATCGACGCGATCGAGCGGGAACTGGCGGAGGGCGGCCGGGAACCCCTGACATCGACCGACGACGCGGCCGTAGCGGCGTTGCTTCTGCTCGCCTTCGTCAGCCTCTGGGGAGAAGGGTTCCTGTTGCCACGTGGTTGAGTCGACGCGGAAGTGCACGATCCTCGGGCTCGCGGCCGCGGCCGCCTCGCTCGCGGCGTTTGCCGGGGGGAAGCCGCAGGAGGCGCCGGTGCGGCCGACCGGTCAGCCCGGGTCCGCCGACCGGCAGGCGGCGGAATCCGAGGCCGTCGCGCGCTACAGGGAACGAGCCGCCTCCTCCGACCGGCCGATCGATCATTACAACTACGGGACGGCTCTCCTCCATGACGGCCAGGTGGGGGACGCGCAGGCCCCGCTCGAACTCTCCATCGGCAGCGAGCGGGAAGAGGTACGCGAGAGCGCCTTCTACAACCTCGGGCTCAGCACGGCCCTCGACGGCCGGTTCACCCAAAGCGACCCGTCCGCGCGTCGAGCCGCCCTCCAGGCGGCGCGCGAAGCCTTTCGCGAGGTCCTCCGCCGCCGCGTGGACGACGAGGATGCGCGCTGGAACCTCGAACTCGTCGAGCGCTGGCTCGAGGAGGAAGGGGAGAGCGGCGGCGACGAGCAGCAGGGTGGGCAGGGACAGTCTCCGCAGGGGGCCGGCGCCGGCGCCGCGGCGGCCGCGGGCTCGGGCGAGATGGAGATGCTGTCGCCCGAGCAGGCCGCGGCGCTCCTCGAACAGGCGGGCGATGCGGAGGCGGCGATCCGCGACCGCGTGATGGGCCGCAATCGTTTCCAGGATCCGGTCGTGGAGCGGAACTGGTAGGAATCCCTGCGAGACGCCTCGCGTCGCCATAGCTTCGGTCGCCATGAACTCGCCTTCGGCCGAAGCGGCCCGCCTGACCCAGTACTCGCACGGCGCCGGCTGAGCGTGCAAGCTCGGCCCGGAGGATCTGGGCCGCATCCTGCAGCACGTTCCGCTCGTTCCGGACGACCGGCTCCTCGTGGGACTCGAGGGCCCGGACGACGCCGCCGTGTACCTGCTCGACGATGGCGATGCCATCGTCGCGAGCCTCGACTTCTTCACGCCGCTCGTCGACGATCCGACGGACTTCGGCGCCATCGCGGCGGCGAACGCGCTGGGAGATCTGTACGCGATGCGGGCCCGCCCCCTGTTCGCGCTCAACATCCTGGCGGTGCCGGCCGGGACGCTCTCCGATGAGACGGTGGGCGCGATCCTCCGCGGCGCGGGAGAAGTGTGCCGCGAGGCCGGCATCGCCGTGGCCGGGGGACATTCGATCGACGACGCGGAGCCGAAGTTCGGACTCGTGGCCATCGGACTCGGCGATCCCGACCGCCTGTGGAGAAAGGGCGGAGCGCGACCGGGGGACGCGCTCGTCCTGGGGAAGGCGCTCGGAACGGGCGTCGTTACGACCGGACTCAAGCGCGGCGTCACGGACCCCGCGGACCTCCGCGTCGCCGTCGATTCCATGCGGCAACTGAACCGTGAGGCGGCGGCCGTCCTTTCCGACTTCGACGTTCACGCCGCGACCGACGTCACCGGTTTCGGGCTCGTGGGGCACCTGCTCGAGATGTGCGGCGCCTCGGACACGAGCGCCCGGATCCGGGCTTCGGCGCCGAAGCTCCTCCCCGGAGCGCTGCGCCTTGCCGGCGAGGGGTGTGTGCCGGGCGGCACGAGCCGGAACCGGGATGCCTACGCATCGCAGATGCAGTGGGATGACGCGGTCCCCGCCGACCTGCGGACCCTGCTTCACGACCCGCAGACGTCGGGCGGGCTGCTGGCGGCCGTCCCCGCGCACGAGGCGCCGGCTGCGTCGGCCGCGCTCGCGGCCGCGGGCTACGCGGCCGCGGTGATCGGGGAGGTCATCGAGCCGGAAGGTCCGGCGGTCGGGGTTGAGGTCGCACCGTGACGACGCGGCGGAAAAGCGCCGGTCCCGCGACCGCCGCCGCGGCGTTGGTGCGGAGCGTCGCGGCGCGTACGTTTCACGCTCCGTTCGGGCCCGTAGCTCAGCCGGTTAGAGCAGGGGACTCATAATCCCAAGGTCGCAGGTTCGAATCCTGCCGGGCCCATCTTCAGCATCCCCGAGTCCACTATCCACCATCAAGGGCAAGGAGTCGTCCATGCGGCCATGCCGGGTTCCGGTCTCCCGACGCGCGTCCACCCTCCTGTTCGCCGTGCTCGCGCTGTGCTGCGCCGCCACGTCGGACGCGGCCGCGCAGGCCCAGGCGACGACCGGTGTCATCCGCGGGGTGGTCCGCGATCCGGTGGGAGCGCCCGTGGCCGGCGCCGCCGTGGTCATCGAGCATCGCGCGACCGGCTTCGCGACGACGGTCGAGACGGGCTCGAACGGGGCGTTCGTGCGCACGCTCCTTCCGCTCGGCGTCTATGACGTCACCGCCCGGGCGCTGGGGCAGTTCGGCGACGAGCGCACCGAGGGGCTCGTCCTCCGCGTGGGAGAGGTGCTCGATCTCGTACTCGAATTCAGGCCCGTCGCCGTGTCCGAAATCACCGTGATCGCGGACCGGACGCCGCTCGTCGACACCGAGGACCCGTCGAGTTCCCATCGGCTCGCCGAGGAGGTCGTCGACAACCTGCCCAACAACGGCCGCAACTTTCTCGACTACACGCTCCTCACCCCGGGCGTATCCGTATCGCAGGGTCCGGATGGCGAGGTCCTCAACATCGGGGGACAGCGGGGGATCTTCAACAACGTCTCCGTGGACGGCGCCGACTTCAACAACCCCTTCTTCGGCGAGCAGCGGGGCGGCCAGCGCCCGGCCTTCACCTTCAACCAGGACGCCATCGAAGAGATCGTCGTCGTGAGCCAGGGGGCGTCGGCGGAGTTCGGCCGCTCGGCGGGAGGCTTCGTGAACGTCATCACGAAATCGGGCACGAACGAGTTCACGGGCTCCGCGCACTACTTCGGCCAGTGGGATGCGATCTCCACCGCCTACCCCAGCGAGCGCGGGGGCGGAAAGCCCGAGTTCGGGCGCGGTCAGTTCGGCTTCACCGTCGGCGGCCCGATCGTGCGCGACCGGGCGTTTTTCTTCGTCGCCTACGACCAGCAGGAAGCGAGCGAGACGAAGCAGTTCACGCGCAACGTCGTGAACCGACCGGAACTCGAGAAGCTGGAGAACTTCCTTCAGACGCAGTGGCCCGGCCTGTTCGATGCCGAGTTCGGCCCGATCCGCCGCACCGACGACAACCGGGCGTTGGTGGCGAAGCTCGACTTCAACCTCAGCGACCGTCACCAGGCGTCCTTGAAGTACAACTACACGTGGTCCCAGCAGCTGAACGGGACGTTCGACGTGGATTCCTGGGGTCTCAGCGCCAACGGCCTCGAGGAGGACTTCTCCCACGCGATCAACGCGAGCCTCAGGTCGCAGCTTTCAAACACCGTCTCCAACGAGTTCCGGGTCCAGTACGCGCGCGAGGATCGGCCCCGCGGATACGACGGACCCCTGATTCCGGGCTCCGCCCCGCCGCCGCAGCCGGCCTTCGGCACGGTCGGCGGCCGCCCCTTCCCGGACATCGCGATGGACTTCGCCGATGGGTTCCGCATCGGGATGCCCTTCTTCCTCCCCATCGACCCGGCCTACGACCACCGGATCCAGCTCGTCGACAACCTCTCCTTCCTGGCGGGAGATCACCTGTTCAAGGTGGGCGCGGAGTACAACGGGACAGGGGTCGGCCAGCAGTTCATCGGCTTCGCGAACGGCCTCTACAAGTTCTCCTCGGTCGACGGATTCATGAACTTCGTCACGCAGGGGAACCGATACGTCACCTGCTCCGACGGGTCCGACAGCGCGGAGGGCGTCTGTCCGCCGGGAACCGCGATCACCGGCCCCGTCCTCCTCTACCTGCAGGCCGTCACGCTGGGGAATACGCCGGCCGAGCAGCTCGGACTGCAGGACTTTTCGATGCACGAACTTGGGCTCTTCATCCAGGACACCTGGCGCCCGCGCGACAACCTGACCCTGAACCTCGGCCTGCGCTGGGAAGGATCATGGCACCCCGGCATGTTCATCGAGCCCGAGGACACCTTCTACGGGCCGTGGATCGGGACCGCGGGTTTTCCGTCGGAAGGGACGATTCCGGACGACCTCGACAACTTCCAGCCGCGCTTCGGGCTCGCCTGGGATCCCCGGGACGACGGGCGCACGCTCATCCGCCTGAACGCGGGGTCCTACTTTTCGCGCATCCCGATGCTCGTGTTCGCGCAGCACCGCACGACGAACGGCGCATTCCAGGGAACGCAGTTCGCGGCCAGCGACGCGACCTTCCTTCCGCCGCCGCCGCAGATCGGAGATTTCCTCACGCCGGCCCCGCCGGGCACGCCGCCTTTCCAGCCCGGCGTGAACATCGCCGACCGCAACCTCGAACTGCCGCGGACGTGGTCGTTCAACGTCGCCGTGGAGCACGCGCTGAGCGGGAACACCGCGGTGGAGCTTTCGCTGCAGCACGCCCGCACGGACAACCTGTTCCGCTTCGTGGACCGCAACGCGGCCGAACTCGGGGCGCCCTTCGCGGAGGGGGCCAGCGGGCTGGGGACGGTCACGGTCACGGAGAGCAGCGCGCGCTCCCGCTACAACGCCGTCACGCTCGGACTGCGCGGGGACGCCGCGCTCGACGGGAGGCTGAGTTTCGAGGCGAGCTACACGCTCGGCTTCGACCGGTCGGACGACGATAACGAACGGGATCCGTTCAACTTCTTCTATGCGAGCGCAACCGATTTCGAGCCCGAGTACAACTGGTCCATCCGCGACCGGCGGCACCAGCTGACCGGCTTCATGCTCTTCGATCTCGGGCGCGGCGTCGTCCTCAACCACGTCTTCCGGTATCTCTCCGCATCACCGATGTCGGCGAGCTGCGGCCCGACCGAGGCGAACCCTCTCGCCGCCCCGGCGGGCCAGCGTGCGGGGGCTCCGGCGGACCGCGTGTGCGCCGATGGTTCCGTCCTCAAGCGCAACACGCTCCGGAGGGAGAACGACTTCTTCACGTGGGATCTCCGGCTCTCGAAGGCCTTCGACATCGGCGGCGGACGCACCGTCGAGCCGATTCTGGAGGTCTTCAACCTGACGGGCGCCGACCACTTCCTCGACACCGCGCAGACCGGGCTCCTGTTCAACTTCGATGGCACGATCCGGAGCGGCCTCGGCGACACCCGCCGCGCTCAACTCGGCGTCCGCGTCCGCTTCTAGTGTCGTGTCCCGGAAATATCACGGCTATTCGAGCGCCGATCCATCCGGCCCCGCGACGTTGCTCCTCCTCGAAATAGCGCTGCTATTCCTCGTCCGAGCGCCTTGCGGGCTCCGGCGCCTCGGCACTCTCGGTAGCTCGCGTATTCCCGGGACACGACACTAGCTCAGTCGGGGTCGAGGATGTCGTCGATCCTGGCGAGGGCGTCGCGCAGGTGCAGTTCCGTCGTGCGGTCGAGCCGGCGCCGCAGCGTGCGTTCGATCGCATCCCGGAGCCCGTGGAGTTCGCCCCGCACGAAGGCCCGGATGTCCGACTGCGACACGTCCACCGAGGTGAAGAAGTCCGAGAGACCGCCGAAGATGAAGGTCGGGAGCGACAGCTCCTGCGTCATCAGATACTCGAGCCGCTCCAGGTGTCCGCGCTGGAGATTCCGCCGGTAGACGCCGATCGGGGCGCCGGTCTCCAGCTCTCCCCAGATTGAGCCGCGCAGATCCTCGAACAGCTCGCCGAGGCTGTAGTGGTCGCCCCCGTTCCGGGCTTCCGCCTCGATCAGCCGCTGCATGCGGCCGGGGTCGAGGATCAGGTTCACGACTCGAACCTGAATGCCTCGCATGCGGTCCACCGTTGACGGGTTCTCGATCTTCGACAGGATGTCCTCGTCGACCATCCACGTCGGCGGGTCGAAGGCCTGCCGGGCGAAGAAGTCCATGGCCCGCCGCTGCGTGGCTTCGTCCACGAACTCGTAGACCGCCCCCTTCTGCCCGATCCGCTTGTGCGTGCGCGTCACCCCGCCGACCACGGTCCCGACGTGGCCCATGTAGCGGTTCCACTGCCCGATGAGATTGTTGTAGAGTTCCGCCAACTCCTCGTAGTTCTCCCCCTCGCGCCCGTCGCTGCTCCACTCGACCAGCCGGGGCAGGATCCGCTTGAGGTTCGCGATCCCGAGGTCGCTCGCTTCCATCGCGTCGGAGCCGACGGCTTCCGTCTGGGCGGTCGGGTCGATCGGCGTCCCACTGCCGAAGGCGTAGACCGGGTCGTCTTCGACCTCCCGGATCCAGGCGTCGAGCGTCGCCCGCTCCTCGTCCTCGTCCGCATCGAGGATCGGGCGGTAGCCCCAGTTGATCGAGAAGCGGTCGTATTCGCCGATCCGCGGATCCACGCACGCGCCCTCGTCCTCCGGCTGCGCCACGTAGTTGAAGCGCGCGTAGTCCATGATCGACGGGGCGACCCCCTCGCGGCACACGAAGCCCGGGGCCCGCAGCGAATCCACGGGGAAGGCGGAACTCGACTTCATGTTGTGCGGGAGACCGAGCGTGTGTCCGACCTCGTGCGCCGCCACGAAGCGGATCAGCCGACCCATCACTTCGTCGTCGAAGAGCGCGCGGCGCGCCGCCGGATTCACGGCCGCCGTCTGGATCAGGTACCAGTTGCGCAGCAGGTTCGCGACGTTGTGATACCACTGGATGTCGCTCTCGAGGATCTCTCCGGTCCTCGGGTCGTGCACATGCGGTCCGGAGGCGTTCTGCACCTGCGACGGGAGCCAGCGGATCACGGAATACCGCACGTCCTCCGGGCTGAACTCCGGGTCCTCCTCGAAGGAGGGCGGCATCCGCCCCTGGATCGCGTTGCTGAAGCCCGCCGCCTCGAAGGCCTCCTGCCAGTCATCGATCCCCTGGATGAGGTACGGCCGCCACTTCTCGGGCGTGGCGGGGTCGAGGTAGAAGATGATGGGTTTGACCGGGTCGACGAGTTCGCCGCGCCGGAAGGCCGCGGTGTCGCTCGGTTCGAGCCGCCACCGCGTCACGTAAGTGCGCGTGACGACCTTCTGGTCGCTGCGGCCATAGTCCACCTGGTTCACGTTGAAGTAACCCACCCGCTCGTCGAAGATGCGCGGCTGCATGGGTTCGTCCGGGAGCAGGACCATCGACTGATTCATCTCGATCGAGATCGAGTTCGTGCTCGCGTTCGACGGTGGCGTCTGCGCATTGTAGGTGAGGACGTGCCGCACTTCGACGTTGCGCGGGAAGCTCTTGATCCAGTCGACGTAGGTTCGGTTGGAGTCCAGCGAGCGCACCCGGTACGCGTCGCGGCGGAACTGGCTCAGCCCGAGCATGGGAATGTCGGACTCGAACAGCGGCGAGGCGTCGATGACGACGCTTGTCGAGTCGTCGTTCAGCGCCTCGATGTCG
>JAPPBA010000122.1 GCA_026705295.1 Candidatus Palauibacter australiensis | reverse complement strand
CCGCCGCCGGCGCATGCGAGTGCACGCAGACCTGGGGGTTGAACGCGGAGGCGATGCGATCGGCGCACTCGGAAGCAAACGTCGGGGCAGGGTTGAACAGACCAAGATAGCCCGGATGCGTCACCTGCACCGCGCCGGTCTCGAGGCCCCCGATCACCCATTCCGTCATGTCCGCCAGCTCCCTGGGTCGGTCGAAATCCATGTTTCGCAGCTCCCGGAGCCACTCGCCGGACGGACCATCGGGTACCACGTGGCGCGACGGCAAGAGACGCCGCGCAGCGCCAAGGCGTTCGGTGAGCGCGTGGTCCGACGCCGTCAGGTAATCGTGGTCGGGAAACAGCGAATCGTGCGTCATAGTGCGCCTCCGGCTTACTCCATCTCGGCGCCGCCGCCGGATTGCCGACTCGCCTCCCACGCCAGCATGCAGCGTTTCCGCGTGGCGCCCCCGGCGTAGTTGCCCGTGATCCCCCCCGCACGGATCACGCGATGGCACGGAATGAGGAAGGCGATTGGGTTTGCGCCTACGGCGCTCCCCGTCGCCCGAGCCGCCCGCGTGCTGCAGACCTCTTCGGCTAGGCGGCCGTAGCTGACGACCTGCCCGGGAGGCACGCGGAGCAGGGCGCGCCAGACGGCTAGTTGGAAGTTGGTCCCGCGCACATGTACGGTCAGTGGGGGACTCTCGGCTTCAAAGGGCGCCGAGAAGATGGACCGTGCCAGTGCCGTTGCCCTCAGTTCGTCGACCTTGAGCGACGCCCGCTCCCAGACCCGGCGGAGAGCCTCCTTCTCCGCGGAGACATCCCCGTCGGACACAAACCCGACCCGGCAGACACCGCGCTCGGTCCAGGCGACGAACACCGGCCCGAACGGGGACTCTCCTGTGCCGAAGCGGATTGTCAGCCCCGTGCCCCTGCTCCGGTACTCTCCCGGCGTGACGGCCTCCACGGTTACGAAGTGATCGTGCAGCCTGCCCGGGCCTGAGAGCCCGCTGCCATAGGCCGTCGCGAGCACGGACTCGGAGCTGTCGAGCAGCTTCTTCGCGTGCTGAACGGTAAGGAATTCGAGAAAACGCTTTGGCGTGACCCCGGCCCAGCGCGAAAACAGCCGATGCAGATGGCTTTGGCTCAGACCGATGTGCGCGGCCAATTCCGCGAGCTCTGGCTGCCGCTGGCGATGCATGGCCAGATAGCGGATGGCGGCCTCGATTCGGTCGTAGTCGGTCGTGTTCATATGGAACCCCGAGAATGATCATTGATGGAAACTCCTGTAACGTGAAACACCCCTGATGCCGAATCGACCCGATCCTTGCCATGCGAGGCCGACGCAAGAGACGCTCTCGTCGGCGTTGAGGGATTCTCGTCGCAACGACGCGGTCCGCGAACTGGGCGCACCTGCGCCAGCGCGGCGAACTTGCATCCCGCCCGTCGCCCTCTGCGACCTGGTCGAAACCGGTGGGTGACGACGTGGACGCCGTAACGGCGCGCCGGGTAAACGCTCTACCTTCTTTCCCCGTCTCACTTCTCGAAACCACGCAAGGGGGAAGGGACCGGGAGCGCCATGCTCTCCGACCGAGAGATCCTGGAACTGGTCGAAGGGGCCAGGCAGGGAGAGCGAGGGGCGCGCGAGAGGCTGGCGGGCGCCCTCCGTCCCCTGGTATGCCGGTGGGCCCTGGTCATGACCGGCGATCCGGATGACGCGGAGGATGTCGCGCAGGCCGTCCTGATGAAGACGCTGAGTGCGATCGGGAGCTTCGATGGTCGCTCCCGGGTGACGAGTTGGGTGTACCGGATCACGCGGAACGCCAGCCTGGATCACCAGCGCGAGAAGCGGCAGGAACAGCGGCTGGCCGAGTCGCGGGCTCCCGGGTTGGAGGATCCGCTGGATGACATCGAGATGAAGCGTACTCTGCGCCTGATTCGAACGCTTGTGACGGAACTGCCCATGATGCAGCGGGAAGTCTTCGACCTGGTGGACCTGCAGGGGCTGAGACCCGGAGAGGCGGCGCGGCTGCTGGAGATGAACCCGAACACGCTTCGGGTCCACCTGCTGCGCGCGCGGCGCCGGATGCGGAAGGAGATGTTGGCGCGACCCGTGGATAGGGGAACCGAGGGGAAACGATGACGGAGCGGGACGCCCGGGGGCGCCGGCACGCGGGTCGAATCGCTCGCGACGAACGGAACATGCACGCCGTCCTGTCGGCGATGGCCAACCAGGTAAGCAACGACCTGCCCGCCATGCCCCCCGAGCACGCCGCGCCCCTGGGTCGGCGGCCCGCGTGGCGCGGGTGGGCGGTGGGGCCGCTCGCGGCGGCGGCGGTCGTGGCGGCCCTGCTCCTGTTACCCAACGGCGCCATCGAAGAAGACGGCAGCCCCCTCACGTCCCCCACGCGGAGCATGGTGAGCGACATGGACGTGGAGGCCGACCGGCCGTTCGTGGTCTTCCCCACGAACGACCCCGACATCGCCGTCGTATGGCTGCTCAACCCGGAGGAGAGTGACTGATGATCGGCAAGCGAATTGCAAAGATGGGCGCTGGGGTGAACGGGAGGGCGGGCGGCAACGCGTGGCTGCGTCTCCGGCGCGCGCTGATCCTGACGCTGGCCCTCGGTCTCCCCGCGGGCATCGCGACCGCGCAGGAGGGCGAGGATGCCGTGGAGACCGTGCAAAACGTGCAGCTCGTCTTCCACCTGGTCGAGGCGGACGGATTCACCGGTGACGACCCCGAGATCAGTGACGTCGTGAGCGAACTCAGGCAGCTGTTCAACTTCCGGGGATACCGGCTCCTGTCGACTTCCGTGCTGAATGTCGGCCTGGCGGAGACGTCGAGCTTCATGGTTGGAGGCTCCGGGTCCCAGAGAATCGTTGCGGACGATGCGGAAACGCCGCTGGCGATCCACGCAGAAGTCAGTGCACGCAATTTCACGAGGAACGTGCGTGCAAAGGTGACTCTCAGCGGAGCAGAATCACGCCCGTCGACCCTGAGGGAGCTTGAGGGAGGGGTCTTCCGGATGAACGTGCTCGGGCCCCTGCTCGACGCCTCCGTCACGATCCGGGATGGCCAGAGAGTGGTGCTGGGGTCGGCGCGCCGTTCCGCCGAGGACCCCGTCCTCACCCTGATCGTAACCCCGAGCCTCGATCCCGCGTGACGCGCACCTCCCGCGACCCGATCCCGGCTCACCAAAGCCTGGCGCCTCAACGTCCACAGGAGCGAGTTCCATGAGGCATCTGACGCTTGCTGGAGTGTGTCTGACGATCGTCGCGGGTTGCGGCGACGCCCGCTCGCACGCCGCGCTGATGGCCGACGCGGCGACCGACAAGGACGCGATCGAATTCGAGCGTGCCATGGCCCGCTACGACTCGGCGCGCGCGACATCACCGGACGACGCCGAGGCCCATCGGCAGTACGCCACGCTGGCCGGCTACTTCGATCTTCGGGCGGAAGCCGCGCTGGCGTGGGAGCGCACGCTCGAGCTCGACCCCGACGACTCCGCTGCCTGGGAGGCGTACGTCACCGACCTGCGGTGGGCCGGCGTCTACGGGACCGACCGGCGGTACGCGGAGAAGATCCTGCAGATCCTCCCCGAGGCGCTCCGCCGCGCGCCGGACCGGCCCGTCATCTACGACGAGGCACAGGATGCGGCAGAGGATCTCGCACAGTTCGATGCGTACGCGGCGATCCTCGCCGAGGTGCAGGCGCGGCGGCCGGACGACCCGATCCTGCGCCACGCCGTGGATGCGCTCCGCGTCGCGCGCGCCGAACAGGAGGAAGGGGACCGGGGCCGGCTCGTGAGG
>JAPPBA010000121.1 GCA_026705295.1 Candidatus Palauibacter australiensis | reverse complement strand
TGCGCATGGTCTGTTGTTTCCCTTCTCAAAAAGAGCAACTACGATCCGTTGGATGATCTCGCTGGCCCGCTTCTCCAGCCACAGTTGGTCTGGCTGGATCTTCGGAATCATCCACATCCCGGCGCTTAGCGTCGCTGATAGCTGACTGCCCCCGGACACGAGATACGAAGGATGTTCAGGAACCCTCTCGAACCAGTGGCTCGTCTTTACAATCGGGAGTTTGGCCTCCGAGTACCATCGTAGGAGCGACACGGCATTCTGGCCGATTACTCTCAGCGCTGATGGGCTCTGCGTGCGATCGATCGACACAAACACCATCTCTTCCCACGCATTCAGCTTCCGGGCTGCAACTCGCCGATGGTGTGCTTGAATCGATCGATTCCGAGCCAGAACGCCTGGGGCGGCAACGGACTTGACCGCCTTGACAACGTCTTCCGTCAGCGACCTCGTTACCTCCTCCGGATCGAGAAAACCGAAAACTCTCTTCCCGAGCGGGATGAAGGTCAGTACCGAGGCAGCTCCGAAAAAAGAAAACGCCACGGCCGAACCGGCTCCAAGGGAGTACCCGAGCGCCTCGGCTCCGAGAGCGAACAGACATGCGCCTCCCGTAAAGCCCACAACACTCAGATAAAGTCCGCCAACCCGATCCGCGATCAATACAGATCGTAGGTCCGGGGGCACATCTCCGTATGCCGTACCGGCAACTACGCTGATCGCCGCAAAATAGAGCCCGAGGAAGGCACCCATGACCTGCGCGCCCGTCGCGAGAAGCGCCAAATGCGCTCCTCCAGATGGCTGGTTTGGTGCGACGGCCTGCACCCAACTCAGGGTTCGTTGCTCAATCGACTCGGGAAGGATCCCACGTCCGGTGTCCCCCAAGGAGTCGAGGAGGGCAGGCAAGAGGGACTGATCGAACCAGACCAAGGACACAACGAAGCCGCCCGAGAGGAGCACCGGGAAGAAAATGACCCTGAGGAGTTGGCGAAACACTGCGGTCGCCGTAAGTCTCTCCCTGAAGGAGCGCCTGCGCCGAAAAATGGCCCTTAGAACCTTGAACCGGACGCGCGCAACTCGGTCGCGAGTGACCCAGAACATGGGCTCCTGCCGTCGTACTGCCTTGCGGGTCCACCTGTTGCCCGAAAAAAGAAACGGGGCGAGCGTGAGCCAAAGGAGGCGGCTGATCAGCTTGGGCATCTTCATACGCCGTCGGGCGCTCGCCTAGATTGGCAACGGATATGGCCACATCGTGCCGGCTGCACCTTTAGGCGGGGCAAAGCAGGAGCGCTCGACGGGCCGCCGCCGGAACCTAGTCGTCGGGGTGAGGTGAACGGAGATCCGCCCCCGGCGTCTGATCGACACAACACACCCTCCCAAAAGCAGCTGGTTGACCGGGCCGAGGCGCCCGGATTTGGCTACGACCGCCTTCGGCGGCCCGCCTAATCTCGGGGGGCGGCTTGGCTGACCAGGCAATCTTAACAGTCCGCCCAGCCAAGACGACAAGGCGGGCGGGAGTCGGGGCGCCCGGATTTGAACCGGGGACCTCTGCGTCCCGAACGCAGCGCTCTACCGGACTGAGCCACGCCCCGAGGGGTACTGCGGACCGCGCGTTGGGCGCGGGGGCCGGGCTCGCGCGCGAGCCGGCTGCGAAGAAGCGGGTGACCGGATTCGAACCGGCGACCTCAACCTTGGCAAGGTTGCGCTCTACCAACTGAGCTACACCCGCGTGTCCCTGCTTCCTCTCCCTCCAGAGCCTCCAGCCTGCCGGCTGTCGGTGGAGGGGTCCTTCAGAGCCACCGGTCGGATTTGAACCGACGACCGCCGCATTACGAATGCGGTGCTCTACCCCTGAGCTACGGTGGCGAGCCGTCGGCCGCTACCCGGGGCGGCCCTGGCGAGAAGGCTTGCCGGGGCTGCGGGGGTGGACGGCGACGGGGAGTGGAGCCGGCGGGATTTGAACCCGCGACCTCTTGAGTGCGATTCAAGCGCTCTCCCAAACTGAGCTACGGCCCCTCGCTCGACACTCTTTTCGGAACGGGGCTGACGGGATTTGAACCCGCGACCTCCGGTGTGACAGACCGGCACTCTAACCAGACTGAGCTACAGCCCCCTGCAGCGGCGTTTCGATGGGGCCTACTGGACTCGAACCAGTGACCTCTACGATGTCAACGTAGCGCTCTAGCCATCTGAGCTAAGGCCCCTCCGAAAGACACGACGAGCGGGCCCCGGGTGGGAGCCCGCTCGGACGGACATATGCTAAAGGAACGGCCCGAATCGGTCAACCTCGGCGGGCGCCGGATGGGCGGTTCCCGGCGACGGTTGCATCCACCGGAGCGGGGTTTACCTTGTTCGCGACCCGGGCTTCCGCCGGCGGAGGCTGACGGGCGACTCACATCGTCGATTCCCGCTCAGAGAGGCGGATGAAGATAAGCTCTCGCGCGGTCGCGGGCGTCCTTGCCGCGGCCCTCGGCGCCACCGCCCTGGCGCTGTACCGGCCTTCAACCGGCGAACTCGAGCTCGCGGTCGCGAGCCTCGATCCGTCCGCCTTCCTTCACGTCCAGGAGAGCTCGGATCCGCAGGCCGCGGGCGAGGGCGAGACGGCCGACGCGGCGCTCCAGTACGCGGATGAGCAGGATCTCGCGACGATGCCCGCCCAGTGGCGCGCGATCTACGATCACGAGAACGCCAGCCGCGGGCCCGAGCAGCCCATCCCGTTCAACCACCGCTTCCACGTCACGGACCTCCAGATCGACTGCATGTACTGCCATGTGGGGACGGAGCGGTCGGTGTCGGGGGTCGTGCCGTCGCTCGAGGTGTGCATGGGGTGCCACCGCATCGCGGGCACGGGGCTGCCGCCGGTCGAGGAGTTGCGTCAGTACGAAGCGCGCGGCGAGCCGATCGAGTGGGAGTGGGTGTACAAGCTGCCGGAGTTCGTGCAGTTCAGTCACAAGGCCCACGTGCGGAACCTGGAGTGCCAGGACTGCCATGGGCCGGTCGAGGAGATGGACCGGGTCTACCAGTGGGCGCCGCTCACGATGGGCTGGTGCCTCGAGTGCCACCGGCGGCCACCGTTCGACGGCGATGTCTCGACCGACCATACGCTGGCGCGCGATAACCCGCCGCCACGGGCGCCGGCGCCCCGTCAGCCGGAAGGGTTCTACCCGAGGGACATCGACACGGACTACGGCCGGACCCGGGCTCCCACGGATTGCGCGGCATGTCACTACTGAACGGGGGCAACGGCGGTTGCGGCTGCGCGGGGAGCTGCTCGGGTGGCGCCGCGCCTGAAGCCGACGCCCTCAACGGCGCCGCGGCAAACGGGACGGGGACCTCCCGGCGCCGCTTCCTCAAGGTGCTCGGGACTTCCGGGGCCGGGGCGGCGACGCTGGCGGCGTGCGGCCCGCCGAACTTCGGGGACAAGCTCATCCCCAGCCTCGTCGAGGAAGAAGGAATCACGCCGGGTGTTTCCGAGACCTACGCAACGGTGCTGGCGGACGCGGGACCGGAACCGGTGGCCGTCCATGCGCAGGTGCGCGACGGCCGGGTCCTCGGCCTGAGCCCCAACGATCGGTTCGGCGGAGGCACGAACGGCCTTTCCTCGCTCACGCACTCGACGCTGCAGGACCTCTACGATCCGGATCGCCTGAGCCAGCCGATCCAGCGCAATCCGTCCACGGAGGAAGGGGCGCCTCCCTTCCAGTACGCGAACTGGGAGGATGCGACCGCCGCGCTCACGAACGCGGTGCGCGTCGGCGGCGCGGTGCTCCTAACCGGGCGGGTGACGGGCACGACGGGCCGCTTCATCGCGGAGTGGGCCCGTGTGATGGGGGTCGAACACATCGCCTGGGAGCCGTTCTCGAACCAGGCGCTGGCGGGCGGGACCGCGGACGTGAGCGGCGGCGCGGGCATGCCGCGCTTCGACCTCTCCTCGGCCGACCGGATCGCCTGTTTCGGCGCGGATTTCCTGGGCACCTGGCTCGCCCCGACGCAGATGTCGGCGGGTTTCGCGGCGGCGCGGGACATCGAGGCCCACCACCACGCGAAGTTCACGTTCGTCGGCCCGCGCCTTTCCCTGACGGGCGCCAACGCGGACGAATGGATCGAAGCGCGAGCCGGGACCGAGGGCGCCGTGGCGCTCGCCGTGGCGGGCGTCGTTGCGGCGGCGCGGGGCGTCACGCTTCCGGCCGGAATGTCCGCCGTGTCGCCGGAGTCCGTCGCGGACGCCGCGGGGGTTTCCGCCGACGCGATCCGCGCGCTCGGAGAGGAATTGGCCGCCGCGGAGAACGCGGTCGCGGTCCCGCCCGGGCTCGAGTCGCAGGGAGCCGCCGCGCGGCAGGCACACCAGGCGGTCGCGGCGCTCAACGAAGTGCTGGGGGCCGTGGGTACCCGGGTCTTCCCGGGGGGCGGCACGCCCGAGGGTACGACGGCGAGCTTCGCGGACATGCAGGCGTTGATGGGGCGCATGCGGGCCGGGCAGGTGCGGACGCTCATCGTATCCGGGTGCAATCCCGTCTACGCGCTCCCCGCCGCCTCGGGGTTCGGCGAGGCGCTGGCCAACGTGGCGAACACCGTCGCGATCACGCCGCACCTCGACGAGACGGCGTCGGCGTGCGGCTGGGTGCTCCCCTGCCACCACGCGCTCGAGTCGTGGTGCGACGCGGACCTGGCGGACGGCGCGATGGCGCTCGGACAGCCCCTCATGCACCCGGTGTTCGATACACGCCAGCGCGAGGACCTGCTGCTGGACGTCGCAAACGCGGCGGGACAGGGCGCCGCGTTCGGCGGGACGGACTACGCGACCGTGCTGCGGAGCACCTGGACCGAGCGGCTCGGCGGCGACGCGGCGTGGCTCGACGCGCTCCGGCGCGGTGGCGCCTCGGCGGCGGCATGGGCGGGCGACGCAGGCGAAGAATCCGGCGCGGACTCCGGTGCGGAGGCGGCGCCCGCGGGCGGCGGTGACGGCTTCGCTCCGCCGCAGCCGCCCTCCGGCACGCAGCTCGTCGTCTACCCGACGGCCCAGTTCTACGATGGCCGGGGCGCGAACCGGTCGTGGATGCAGGAACAACCCGACGCGATCACCAAGGTCGTGTGGAACTCGTGGGTGGAGATGCACCCCGACATGGCCGAGTCCCTCGGCGTCGAGCGCGGCGACATCGTCCGCGTCGAATCCGCCCAGGGCGCCATCGAGGCGCCGGTCTACGTCTACCGCGGCATCCGCCCGGATACGGTGGCGATCCCGCTCGGACAGGGACACACGGCATACGGCCGCTACGCGCGCGACCGCGGCGTGAACCCGCTGGACCTCCTCCCGGCGAACGCGGACCCCGGCTCCGGAGCGCTGGCGTACGCCGGGACGGCGGTCACCGTCGCTGCCACCGGGGAGACCGCCCGGCTCGTCGTCACGCAGGGCTCCACCGACGACCACGACCGGGAAATCGTCCACGCCATGAACGTGGAGGACGCGCTGCACGAGATCGAGGCGCACGAGATCGACCTCGTCGAGATGGTCGAGGCCGCGTGGGACTCCGATCCGAACAGCCCGTACCGCTGGGGCATGACCATCGACCTCAACGCCTGCACCGGCTGCGGCGCCTGCGTCACCTCCTGCTACTCCGAGAACAACATCCCCACCGTGGGAGAGGAGCAGGCGGCGTTGCGGCGGGAGATGTCGTGGATGCGGATCCACCGCTTCGAGGAGGAGACGGAGGACGGCGGGTTCCAGACGGTGCAACAGCCGATGCTGTGCCAGCACTGCGGCGACGCGCCGTGCGAGCCCGTGTGCCCGGTCTACGCGACGTACCACAGCCCGGAGGGGCTCAACGTTCAGGTCTACAACCGCTGCGTCGGCACGCGGTACTGCGCGAACAACTGCCCCTACAAGGTCCGGCGCTTCAACTGGTTCAACCACGACGCGCGCGGCCGCGGCGACGGGGGGGCCTTCGCCTGGCCGCTGAACCTCCAGCTCAACCCGGACATCACGGTCCGGGAGGTGGGGGTGATGGAGAAGTGCACGATGTGCGTGCACCGGATCAACAAGGCCAAGATCGACGCGAAGGAGGAGGGGCGGACGGTGCGGGACGGCGAGGTGATGACGGCCTGCCAGGCCAGCTGCCCGTCGAACGCGATCACCTTCGGCAACCTCAAGGATCCGGAGAGCGAGGTCTCCCGCAAGGCGAAGAGCGCCCGCGGCTACCACGCGCTCGGTGAACTCGGCGTGCGCCCCGCCATCACCTACCTCGAGGACGTCACGCACCGGCACATGGCGGCCGGCGGGCACGGTGAACCGGCCGCGGCCGGGGAAGGCGAAGAGGCGCACTGATGGCGACCGCCGAGGCGAAGGTGCCCGCCACCCCGACGCTGGCCGACGCGAACCGCGACATCACGCGGCCCATCGCGATGCCCGAGAAGCGCTTCTATCTCGTGCTCGGGGTCGCGGCGGCGGGTCTCGCCCTCATGTTCGGGGCCTGGTTCTACCAGATCGGGGCCGGCATCGGCGTCGCGGGCATCACGCACCCGGTGTTCTGGGGCGTGTACATCACGACCTTCGTCTTCTGGGTCGGGATCGCCCACTCCGGGACGCTGATCTCGGCCATCCTCTACCTCTTCCGCTCCGGCTGGCGCACGACGATCAACCGGACCGCGGAGGCGATGACGATCTTCGCGGTGATGACGGCGGGGCTCTTCCCCCTCATCCACCTGGGTCGCGTCTGGTACTTCTACTACCTGATGCCGTATCCGTCGCAGCGGCAGATCTGGCCGGACTTCCGGTCGCCGCTCGTGATGGACGTGTTCGCGGTCTCGACGTACCTCATCATCTCGGCGCTGTTCTGGTACACCGGCCTCATCCCCGACTTCGCGATCCTGCGCGACCGGGCCAAGGGCTGGATGTACAAGATCTACGGCGCGTTCTCGCTCGGGTGGCAGGGGACGGTGAGCGAGTGGCGGCACTACCGCCGCATCTACCTCTACATGGCGGGAATCGCGACGCCGCTGGTGCTGTCGGTGCACTCCGTGGTTTCGTGGGACTTCGCCCTCTCGATCGTGCCGGGGTGGCACTCGACGATCTTCGCCCCGTACTTCGTGGCCGGGGCGATCTTCAGCGGGGTCGCCCTCGTGATCACGATCATGATCCCGCTGCGGTGGGCGTTCGGGCTCGAAGCATACATCACGGAAAACCACTTCGAGAACATGGCGAAGCTGGTGCTCCTCACGTCGCTCATCGTCGGCTTCTCGTACGGGACGGAGTTCTTCCTCGCCTACTACTCGGCGGATCCGATCGAGATCGAGAGCTTCCGCTGGCGGGCGATGGGGGCCTACGCGCTCCCGTTCTGGGTCATGGTGTTCTGCAACGTGGTGGTGCCGCAGGCGCTGTGGTTCAAGAAGGTCCGCACCAGCCTGCCGGCGCTGTTCGCGCTCACGATCTTCGTCAACATCGGGATGTGGTACGAGCGGTTCGTGATCATCGTGACGTCGCTCGCCCACGAGTACGAGCCGGGCGGATGGGGTCTGTACACGCCGAGTTGGGTGGAGATGTCGATTCTCGTCGGCAGCTTCTGCTGGTTCTTCTTCTGGTTCCTGCTCTTCTCGCGCAGCCTGCCGGTGATCTCGATCGCCGAGGTGAAGGAACATCTCGCGCACGAGCACGCACACGCAGACGATGGAGGCGGCGGGGATGGCCATGAGTAGCGGCGTCCTCGGGCAGTACGACACGCTGCACGGCACGCTCGACGCCATCGCGCGGCTGCGGGAGGCGGGACACCGGGACATCGAGGTCTTCTCGCCGATTCCGTCGCCGGAGATCGAGGAGGCGATGGACATCCACTCCTCGCCGGTGCGCGTGTGGGCGCTGACGGGCGCGATCACCGGGTGTACGCTCGGGGTGCTGCTCACGGCGGGCACGTCGCTGGCCTACCCGCTCGTCACGCAGGGCAAGCCGCTCGTGTCGCTGCCTCCGTTCGTCGTGTTCATGTTCGAACTCACGGTGCTGCTCACGGGGATCTTCGGGCTGGTCGCCCTGCTCGTGCACACGAAGCGGCCGGTGATCAACCTCGACCCGGCGTATCGAACCTCCTTCTCGGTCGACCGCTGGGGCATCTTCGTCCCGGTCAACGGCGAGGGGCACGCCGCCGCCGAGGCGCTGGTGCGGGAGACCGCCGCGGTGGACGTGGAGGTGCAGGGATGACCGCCCGCGCCGCCGCGACCGTGGTCCTCGCCGCCCTCGCTCTGGGCGGTTGCGACGACCAGATCAAGCACCTGGATCAGCGGACCCCGTTCTTCAACACGATGTCCTGGCAGCCCTCGCTGGAGGCCTACGAGGAGCGGGCGCGGCTGCCGGTGCCCGGCACGATGCCGATCGACGGCGAGCGCACGTACGACCTGCTGGCGGCCGACACCATGCTGGTCAGCCCGATCTCCGGCACCGAGGCCGACCTCGCCCGCGGGGCGGAACTGTACCGCCAGTTCTGCACCGTCTGTCACGGCGTGACAGGGGCGGGCGACGGCTCCGTGGTGGGGCAGAACCGGATTCCGGACATCCCGCTCCTCAACATCCGGGGCGAACTCACGCGCGGATACACGGATGGCTACATCTGGGGCATGATCGGGAACGGACGCGGGTTGATGCCGCCCTACCGGCGCATCCCGGCCATGGACCGCTGGTACCTGGTCGCGTACGTGCGGCAACTGCAGGCCGAGGCGATGGCCGAGGAAGCGGCGGCGGCAGAGGCCGCGGCGGCTGAGGCAGCGGCCGAAGCGGCGGCGGAGTCCGAAGCGGGCGAGGTCCCCGGGACGGGAGGAGGCCCGTGAGCGGCGGCGGCGACCGTCCGGCGCTCACCACGGGAGAGGCGCTGCAGACGATCAGCGGCCGCATCCCGACGGTGTGGCTGGCGGTATGGCTGGCCGCGGTCGCGGTCGGGGCCGTGGGCTTTGCGACCACGGTCGGCGGTGACGCGCAGCGCGCCTGGATGAGCGTGTGGTCGAACTTCCTCTTCTGGACGGCGATCTCGATGGCGGGCATCGTGTTCGGGGCCGTCCTCCAGGTCGCGAAGGGGCACTGGGGCAAGAGTTTCCGCCGGCTGGCCGAGGCCGCGGGCGCCTTCCTCCCCATCTCCTTCGCCCTCTTCTTCGTACTCCGGCTGGGCGCCGAACACGTCTTCCCGTGGATCGGGCCGGTGGAGACCTCGCACCTGAATCGCGACTGGCTGACGCTCGAGGGCGTCTTCATGCGGAACGGGGTCCTGCTCGCGGTGCTCTACCTGCTCGGCTTCGTGTGGCTCTTCTACTCGATCCGGGCCGACGCGCCGCTGGTCGCCGCGGAGAGCCGGGGGTGGCGCAAGGCCGTCGTTTCCCTCTTCGCCCGGGGCTGGCGCGGGGACGACGTGGAGGTCGAGCGCTGCCGGAGCCGCATCGGGCGGCTATCCGCCGTGCTGATCCTGAGCTGGGCCGTCATCTTCTCGCTCCTGTCGTTCGATTTCGGGATGTCGCTCACGCCGGGCTTCATGAGCATGGTGTGGGGGCCGTATTACTTCATCGGCGGCTGGCTCGGCATGCTCGCGCTCGTCGCGGTCATGGCCCACCGCTACAACGGGCGCTCCGACGGGATCCGGCTGTGGGGCAAGTACGACTTCCACGATCTCGGGAAGCTGACGTTCGCCTTCGTGGCGTTCTGGACCTACCTCTGGTTCGCCCAGTACCTCGTGATCTGGTACGGCAACATCCCGCGCGAGACGAACTTCTTCATGCCGCGCTCGACGGGCGGCTTCGGGCGCATGTTCTGGCTCCAGATGGTGCTCATCTTCGCCCTCCCCTTCCCCTTCCTCCTGGGGCGGAGCCCGAAGATGAGTTCGCGCTGGCTGGCGTTCGTGGGGTTGCTGATCCTGATCGGGTTCTGGGTCGAGCGCTGGAACATGGTGGCGCCGTCGATCTGGCACGGGGAGGGACTGCCGCTCGGCGTGCCGGAGGCGATGATTTCGATCGGTTTCATCGGCCTGTTCGCCCTCGCGTACGGCGCCTATTCGACGACCTTCCCGAAGGTCCCGATGCGCGAGACGATCGCGCTGGGGAGTCCGGGCCGCGGCCCGTAGGCGGCCGCCGGTTTGGTGCCGACGGACGAAGGGGTGCCCCGGGCGGCCTCCGGCCTCTATTTTCAAACGCTGGCTGTATGACGTGACGGTGCGGACCCTGCCGATGTGGCGCGGCCTCGTGCCGCGAAGTTCTTGACCGAGGCGGTTTGGATGGAGCTTTCCGACAACTACGAGCAGTTGCTGCAGCGAACGACCGCGACGGTCGAGAAGTACCGCGAGGGGGCCGAGGAGCTGAGGGTGAAGCTCCGCGAGGCCCGCGCCGGCCGGAAGGTCCAGATCATGGCCATGATCGACCGGCTGGAGCGCAAGTACGACGGCGCGAAGACGCGCCTCGAGGAGCTTTCGGATTCCGAGGAAGACGGCAACAGCCAAGCCCTCGGCGTCCTCCACCAGAAGGTGGTCTCCGAACTCTCGGACATGAAGCGGACGATCCAGACCCGCATCCGCTGACCCCAACGTCCTGAGTGCATCGGCCTCCGGAAACGAGCAGGCGGAGGACGACTAGCCCGGATCCGTGCCGGTGTCCGGCAGCGGGACGCCCAACACGCTGCCTTCGATCCTGGCAACCGCCATGCGCGTCCTGGTCAGTTCCGCGGCGACCGCATCGATTCGGCCGCCAAGTTCGGTTCGCACGCCCTTGATCTCGCCCCGAAGCTCGTCGCGTACACCGCCGATGTCACCCCGAACCTCCTCGCGCAGGCCCTTGATGCTGCTCTGAAGTTCCCCGCGCAGATCTTTGATGTCGCCCTTGAGCTCCCCGCGCAGCCCCTCGAGTTTCTCGCCGTGCTTGCGCGCAAGGCGGCCCAGCGTCACGCCCACACCGATGATTGCCACCATTATGGTGACGAGTCCGATCATCACGTCCAGCCCCATCGTCCGACGGCTCCCGTTGAAGGTTCCGTGCGGCAAGCGACCCACTGGCCGAAGCCGCGATCCACACGAACCTCCGTCTGTCGATCAAGGTGCGATCAAACGTCGAGGGCCTCAAGCCGAACGACCGGAAACGGAGTCGCTGTCAGTCCAGGCTCAGGGCGGCGCGGAGCAGGCGGCGCTGGCGGCGAACGTGTTTGCCGAAGTAGCCCTCCGCGGGACTCGCGCGCTCGGGGCGACCGATGTAGACGGGCTCGCGGCCGATGAGTTCTCGCAGGTGCGGCCGCATGAACGTCCAGCCGCCCATGTTTTCCGGTTCTTCCTGTACCCAGCAGATCTCCGCCTCGCGGGGATAGGGGGCCAGGGCCGCAGCCAGTTCCTCCGCCGGGAACGGGTAGGGCTGTTCGACGCGCAGGATCGGGATGTCGTGCGCGGGGGGAGCTTTCGCCAGCAGGTCGAAGTAGACCTTTCCGCTGCACACGATGACCCGGCTCACGCGGGACGGGTCGGCGCGGAAGTCGGGGTCCGGGAGCACGGGGCGGAAGGCGCTTCCGGTGAGGTCGCCGATCGAGGAGCGGGCACGCGGGTGGCGTAGCAGGCTCTTCGGCGTCATCACGATCAGGGGGCGGCACGTCGCGCGCAGCGCCTGCCAGCGTAGCGCGTGGAAGTACTGCGCGGGCGTCGTGCAGTTCACGACGCGGATGTTGCCTTCGGCGGCGAGTTGCAGAAAACGCTCCAGCCGGGCGCTCGAGTGCTCCGGGCCCTGGCCCTCGTAGCCATGCGGAAGGAGCAGGACGAGCCGCGACTCCAGGCCCCACTTCGTGCGGCCCGAGACGATGAACTGGTCGAGGATCGCCTGTCCCACGTTGGCGAAATCGCCGAACTGGGCCTCCCACATGACGAGGGCGTTGGCGGCGATCGTCGAGAAGCCGTACTCGAAGCCGAGGGTGGCGATCTCGGACAGGGGGCTGTTCGCGATGCGGAACGCCGCCTGTCCGTCCTCCAGGTGGGCCATGGGTGTGTGGGGACGTCCGTCCTCCGCGTCGTGCAGCACGAGGTGGCGGTGGCTGAACGTGCCGCGCTCGGTGTCCTCGCCGGTGAGGCGCACCGGGACGCCCTCCGTGAGCAGGCCCGCCAGCGCGAGCGACTCGGCGTGCCCCCAGTCGATCCCCTCGTCCAGCGCGGCGCGACGCCGTTCGAGCTGTCGCCCGAGCTTGTGGAAGGGCTTGAAGTCGTCCGGCCAGCGGTGAATCGCCTCGTTGAGGTCCCGCAGCCGCGCCTCCGGAATGCCGGTCGGCCGCGCCGGCTCCGCCGGGTCCAGCAGACGCTTCGGGTCCGGGGCCGCTCCCGTCTGCGCGTCCGCTTCCTTGTGCGCGGCGATCGCTCCCCTGGCCGCCTCGAGTTCCGCATCCACGTCCGCGACCATGGCGTCGGTCTCTTCACGGGAGAGAAGCCCCCGCTCGATAACGACTTCCGCGAACTGTGCGCGGACCCGCGGGTGCGAGTCGATCCGCTCGTACATCATGGGCTGCGTGTACGAGGGTTCGTCCCCTTCGTTGTGCCCGTAGCGCCGGTAGCCCACGAGGTCGATGACCAGGTCCTCCCCGAACTCGAACCGGTAGTCGACGGCGAGGCGCACCGCGGCCATGCACGCCTCGGGGTCGTCCGCGTTCACGTGCACGACGGGGAGCCGGAAGCCCAGCGCGAGGTCGCTCGCGTACCGGGTCGAGCGGCTGTCGCCGGGCAGGGTGGTGAAGCCCAACTGGTTGTTCGTGATGATGTGAATCGTGCCGCCTGTCTCGTAAGCGTGCAGCCGGCACAGGTTCAGCGTCTCCGCCACGACGCCCTGCCCTGCGAAGGAGGCGTCGCCGTGGATGAGGATGGGGAGGATGGCGGATGAGTCGAAGGCTTCGCCGCTGAAGCGCGCGGCCCGGGCCATGCCGAGGACGACGGGGTTCACGTGCTCGAGGTGGCTCGGGTTGGGGGCGAGCCGCACGTCCAGTTGGACGTCGTCCTCCGCGACCTGCGACCGGCCTCCGACGTGGTACTTGACGTCGCCGGATCCGTGCTCCGGGAGCGCGGTCATGATGCCGCGCGCGGCCTGTTCCTCGAATTCGGCCACGATCGACTCGTAGGACAGCCCCATGACGTGGGCCAGCACGTTCAGCCGCCCGCGGTGCGCCATTCCCACGAACACCTGCCGCGCCCCGCGCCGCCCCGCGCTTCCGATGATCCCCCGCATCATGGGCACGAGCATGTCGAGTCCCTCGACGGAGAACCGCTTCTTCCCGAGGTAGGTGCGGTGCAGGAAGGTCTCGAGCCCCTCCACGCGGGTCAGCCACTCGAGGCACGCCTTCGCCCGCACCCGGCTCATGAGGAGCCGGTGGCGGTGCGATTCGATGTAGTCCACGAGCCAGTCTCGCTGGGCCGGGTTCTCCATCTGGTCGAGTTCGTAGCCGATCGGGCCGCAGTAGATTTCCTCGAGGCGGTCCACGACTTCGGCCGCGTTGTCGCCGAGGTGCTTGAGCCAGACGGCGGAAGCGGGCACGCGCGCGAGTTCTTCGCGGCGGATGCCGTGATACTCCGGTTCAAGCACCGGGTGCCTGGGAGGCTCGGAGCCGAGCGGATCGATGCGCGCCCCCAGGTGGCCGTAGGCGCGGTAGTCCTCGACGAGCGCGCCGGCGATAGCGGCGAGCCGAAGGTCCTCCGTGGCCACGACCTCCGCCTCGGCAGGCGTGGGTGCGAGCGTGGGAAGCGCTTTGACGACCGCCTCGGCGGGCGTGGGTGCGGGTGGGCGAGGCGCTTCGACGACCACTCCGGCCGATGGATCCCAACCCGCAAGCGGCGGTGGAATCACGCCCTGGTCGCGCAGCGTCCGTTCGACCAGCCCCTCTGCGTATCCCGCGTTGTAGCCGTCCGCGATCCAGCCGCGGTCGGCGGCGGGGCGGTTTCCGTCGTCGCTCATCTGGCTCACCTGAGGGTCGCTCGCCTAGTGGTGGCCGTGGGCGTGACCGTGCTCGACATTCTCGGCGCCCGCCGCGCCGGAGAGGCTCCGGTACACGGTGTCGAGCCAGCGTTCCGTCGAGATGAACTGCCAACTCCAGTCCGCCCACTCCTCGGCGACGCCCTCGCTCTGGATCTCTTCGCTGCTCATCCCCGCGTCGATCTTGCCGCGGACCATCGCGATCGTCTCGGTGATCATGCGGTGGTACGTCCGCAGGTCGTCCACGGTGGAGAGCGGACCGTGTCCGGGAATGATGTGGATGTCGGCCGGTACGTTGTCCAGCACCTGCGAGACCGCCTTCAGGAGTCCTTCCACACTCCCGCCGCTGTCGATGTCGACGAAGGGGAAGAGGCCGGAGAAGTAGTCGTCTCCCATGTGGAGGACGTTCGAGCCCGTGAAGTGGATGAGGGCGTCCCCG
>JAPPBA010000120.1 GCA_026705295.1 Candidatus Palauibacter australiensis | reverse complement strand
CTGGAACCGAAACAAGACGCACTATGGTCGTATCTGCAAGATCATCACGACATGCGGCCCCCCGAAGCTGACGGTGTGTTCAAGGATCCTCTCTCCGTCGAAACGATCTGCCGTATCGGTGGCCGGAACGACAGTAATGACACGATAACGAGAAGGATGCTTCTTCTCCTCGAAGGCGAGTGGGTGTTCAATGAGGGAGCCTTCCACGATGTAAAGCACAAGTTGTTGGAGAGGTATCTTTATGACCAGCCGGGCGAAGATAAGATCTGCCTGTTCTTGTTGAACGACATCATCCGGTACTGGCGAACTATGTGTGTCGATTATGAGCACAAGGTCAGTTGCGGCGATAAGCCGCGGAGAATCCGCCTGGTCAAACTCCGCTTCGCGAGGATGCTGCTGTATGTGTCCGGTGTGATGGCGATCGGACAAGGTTATGAGCTCCCATACAAGGAGGAGATTGCGAAGCTGCGGACACTCTTCGGAACGTACCCGCTTGATCGGGTGCAATCGGTCGTGGGGGGGAAAGCGGTGTCGGCACTCGAACATTATGCCGGGTTTCTGGAGGCCCTCGACACGCCTGACAGCCGCGACGCGCTCGATCAGGAGGATGGGAAGTGCGAGGTCTTCGAGGACATGAGGAGTAGGGCGCGCGCGTTCCGAGATGATCTCCTGGGTGTGTTGCAGGAACACTTTGCGGACCAGAATCCGACCATCCGTGCTCTCCTTCTCTAGGATTTAACCCCCCAGGAGTTTGAACACCGGATCTCCGGGTTCGTTCTGCCGGGCTGCCCTCTCGGAAGAAGTCCTCGATGAGCTCCGGGGTGGCCCGTCTCCGAGGGAGGAGTGACGACGCACCCATGCGGGAGCGGTCCCCGGGGCGCTAGATTCGGCGCGCCATGAGCCCCGACATCTCCTTCACGGCGTCTCCCGACCCGGAAGACGATCCCGTCGCTGCCGCGGTTTCCGCAGGCAGCGAGCGGGGCCTCGTCATCCTGCCTACGTACAACGAGATCGATTCCATCGCCGGGATCGTCGAGGGCGTGCTGGCGCAGGACCCCCGGCTCTCGGTCCTCGTCGTCGACGACGCATCGCCCGACGGGACGGGCGCCCTCGTCGACTCGCTCGCCGCGGCAGATCCGCGCGTGAACGTCCTGCACAGGGAAGGGAAGCTAGGGCTCGGCACCGCCTACATCGCCGGCTTCCGCTGGGCGCTGGAGCGGGATTTCGAATGGGTCTTCGAGATGGACGCCGACGGCTCGCACGACGCACGCTATATTTCCGACATGATCGCCGCGACCGGCCGCTTCGATGTCGTCGTCGGATCCCGCTATACTGCGGGGGTGAACGTCATCAACTGGCCCATGTCGCGCCTGCTCCTCAGCTACTACGCGAACAAGTACGCGCGCATCGCCACGGGACTGCGCCTCGCCGACTCCACGAGCGGCTTCAAGTGCTTCACGCGCCGCGTGCTGGAGACGATCGACCTCGACCGCGTGGGATCGACCGGGTACACGTTCCAGATTGAGATGAACTTCCGCGCGTGGAAGAAGGGGTTCCGGGTCGGGGAAGTCCCCATCGTGTTCACCGACCGGCGCCTCGGGCAGAGCAAGATGTCGGGGGCGATCGTGCGCGAGGCGGTGTGGCGGGTGTGGGCGCTGCGGCTGCGGTCCCTCATCGGGAGGCTGTGATGGCCAGGAACCGGACCATGTCGTACTTCCCGTCCCGGCGGGAGCCCCCGCGTCCGGCGATCGACTACGAGAACCATCCGGTCTTCTCGAAGCGGCCGCGGTGGAGGTGCGAGGCCCACCGCATCATCTTCGGCAACCTCACCCGCGCCGGCCGCCTCTTCGACCTCATCCTGATCGGCGTCATCCTCGCCAGCGTCGTCGTCGTGATGCTGGAGAGCGTGCAGGATTTCAACCTTCGCGCTCGAGGCGCGCTGTGGACGCTCGAATGGGTGTTCACGCTGCTGTTCACGGTCGAATACCTATTCCGCCTCATCTCCGCGGAGCGCGCCGGCCAATACGCCCGTTCCTTCTTCGGGATCGTCGACCTGCTCGCCGTCCTGCCGAACTTCGTGGGGCTGCTGATCCCGGGAGGACAGGCGCTCGCCGTCATCCGCTTGCTGCGGGTGCTGCGGGTGTTCAGGGTCCTGAAGCTCGCCCAGTTCGTGGGGGGAGAGCGACTCCTGCTCAGCGCGCTGCGCTCGAGCGCCTACAAGGTCGCCGTGTTCATCGTCGCGGTGCTCGTCGTGGTGACGGTCGTGGGCGCGGCGATGTACGTGATCGAGGGGGCGGAGGCGGGCTTCAGCAGCATCCCCCGCGGCGTCTACTGGGCCATCGTCACCGTGACGACGGTGGGGTTCGGCGACATCACGCCGCAGACGACGGCGGGTCAGATGCTCGCCGCGCTCCTCATGATCCTGGGATACGGCGTGATCGCCGTCCCGACGGGTATCGTGACGGCCGAGATCACGGGCAGCCGTGACGCGAGAGTGCGCGCCGCCATGGAGCGGGTGTGCCTGCGCTGCGCCTCGTCCGGCCACGACCCGGATGCGACCCACTGCAAGCACTGCGGTACCGAACTGCTCGAATGATCCGACCGCGGCGGGACCGATGAGGAGCCGCGCGACGTCCCTGCGCGTGCCGAGACGGCTGTCCGTGCGCGGCGACCGGCTCGCGGGGGCCCTGTTCGCCGGCGCGGTGGCGGCCGCGTGGACGGCCTCGGGGCTCGCGGCCCAGGCCAACGCCGCGGGTGAGGTGGACATCGCTGCGCTCCGGCCCGCCGCACCGGTACCCATCACCCGCATCTCCGAGACGATCGAGGTGGACGGGGTCGTGAACGAGCCCGTGTGGGAGACGATCGATCCGCTCCCGCTCTTCATCATGTCGCCCACCCACGGCGGGGAGCAGACGGAGCGGACGGAGATCCGCCTCGCGCACGATGACCGGTACCTCTACGTCTCCGGGCGAATGTACGATTCGAACCCGGAAGGCATCCGCGTAAACACCTTCTATCGGGACAGTTACAGCGGCGATGACCTGTTTTCGTTCGTGATCGACAGCTACAACGACTACGAAACCGCGCTCTGGTTCGGCACGACCCCGGCCGGGGTCCGGCAGGACCGCTCGATCTCCAACGATGCCGAGTTCAGCGGCGATCTCCCGCCCTTCAACGAGGACTGGAACGCGCACTGGGATGTGCGCACGACCCGCAACGGGGAAGGGTGGTTCGCGGAGTTTCGGATCCCGTTCTCGACGCTGGGATTCCAGGCGGAGGGCGACGAAGTGACGATGGGGATCACCATCTATCGCTACATCGGCCGGAAGAACGAACGCCAGGTGTACCCGCCGATCGCGCGGGAATGGGGCCGGCTCGCCTTCATGAAGCCGTCGCAGACGCAGCGGGTGACGCTGCGCGAAGTCCGGCCCACGGCGCCGATCTACGTGACGCCGTACGCGCTCGGCGGCCTCAGCCGGACGCCGGTGCTGCGCGAGCCGGCGGACGCGGCCGCCTACTGGGCGGCGGAACAGGACCGGACGACGGAACCGGGCGTCGACCTCAAGTATTCCCCGTCGTCCAACCTCGCCATCGACCTCACCGTCAACACCGATTTCGCCCAGGTGGAGGCGGACGAGCAGCAGGTCAACCTCACCCGGTTCTCTCTCTTCTTCCCGGAGAAACGCCAGTTCTTCCAGGAGCGGTCGTCAACGTTCGACTTCGGGACCGGCGGCTTCACCGACCGGGTGTTCTTCAGCCGAAGGGTCGGGCTGGAGGGCGGGGAACTCGTACGGATTTACGGGGGCGCGCGGGTCGTCGGCCGCATGGGAGGCCTCGACTACGGGCTCCTCAACATGCAGACCGCTCCCGTTGGCGGGCGCTCCGGCGAAAACGTCGGCGTGATGCGCGTGAAGCAGCAGGTGCTCAATCCGTACTCGTTCGTGGGCGGGATCGTCGCGACGCGGCTGGGGGGGAACGGCCAGGACAACGTCGCCTACGGCGTGGATACGCAGATTCGCCCTCTCGGCAACGAGTGGGTGACGCTCACGTGGGCACAGACGTTCGACGAGGCGGTGCACGAGCGGAACCCGCTCGACGCGGCGCTGTTTCGCATCCGGTGGGAACGGAGGACGGACGGCGGCCTGTCGTACAACCTCTACTACCGGCGCGTGGGGCCCGACTACACGCCGCGGCTCGGATTCCAGTTGCGCAGCGACTTCACGCTCTTCGGCGGCGAGGTCGGCCACACCTGGCTGCAGGGTCCGAGCGCTTCGCTGAACTCCGTCACGCTGTCGGTGATGGGCGAGAGCTACTACCGAAACGCCGACGTTACGCCGGAGTCGCAATCGATCCGCCCCGAACTGGAACTCGCCTTCAAGTCGGGGTCGCGCATTGCGGCCTATTCGAACACGCAGTTCGAGGACATCCGAACGCCGTTCCGCGTCACCGACCTCTCGATCCCGGCGGGCGAATACTGGTTCCGGGAAGTCGGCATCGACTGGATGCTGCCGCGCACCGCGATCTTCCGCGGAGACATCAGGACGACGGTGGGGAGCTTCTACGATGGCCGGCGCGCGGGCCTCATCTTCAACCCGATGTGGAGCGTGTCCCGCTACCTGGAGATCGGCGGCGGCTACGAGGTGAACCGGATCGAGTTTCCGGACCGGGGGGAGGCGGCGACCACGCAACTCGGCCGGGTGCGGCTCGCCTTCGCTCTCAATCCGCAGGTCTCGTTCAGCACGTTCGCGCAGTACAACAACCTCGACGAGCGCATGAGCATCAACGCCCGCTTCCGTTACCACTTCCGCGAGGGAACGGATCTCTGGATCGTGTACAACGAAGGGCTGAACTTCGACCGCGAGCGAGGATTCGACCCGAGACTGCCGTGGTCGGCCGGGCGGAACGTCATGGTCAAGTACTCGCACACCTTCAGCTGGTAGCCCGGGGCCGGGGCCGGCTCCTCGGCTGGCGGCGCGCCCTCCGCCGCCGGGATTGAACCCTCGGGCTCGCCGGGGTGTTCTTTCGGCGAGCAGACCTTCCCGGTGCTCCCGGTGCCACCCCGACCCTGGGGACATGCCGTTGACCCACATCGGCCGTCGATGTCGGCGACTCGCGACTTCGTGCGCGTGGATTGTGCCGGTATGCCTGCTCGCGGCGCCCGGGCTCTCCGCGCAGGCCGGGGGCTCGGATCAAGTCGACGCCGCGGGGCTCCGCTCGCCCGTTCCGGTTCCCATCCCCCGACTCGCGGGCGAGATCGACGTTGACGGCGTCGTCGACGAGCCGGCCTGGGATGCGATCGAGCCACTCCCGATGTTCATGTGGGCTCCGGACCACGGGGGCGAGATGACGGAGCGGACCGAGGTCCGGCTCGCCCACGACGACGAGTACCTGTACCTCTCCGGCCGGATGTACGACTCGAACCCCGAGGGCATCCGGGCGAACACCTACCTCCGGGATGCGTTCAGCGGGGACGATCTCCTCTCGGTCGTGATCGACAGCTACAACGACTACGAGACCGGCGTCTGGCTCGGGACCACGCCGGCCGGCGTCCGCCAGGATCGCTCGCTCTCCAACGACGGCGACTTCACGGGGGACGTGATGCCGTTCAACGTGGACTGGAACGCCCACTGGCAGGTCGTCACCTCGCGGAACGACGAGGGCTGGTTCGCGGAATACCGGATCCCGTTCTCCACGCTGGGCTTCCAGGCGCAGGGGGACGAAGTGACGATGGGAATCATCGTCTACCGTTTCCTCGCCCGGAAGAACGAGCGCCACGTCTTCCCGTTCATTGGCCGCGAATGGGGGCAGGGGGGCTTCCTCAAGCCTTCGCAGGGCCAGCGCATGACGCTGCGCGGGGTGCGGCCCACGACGCCGGCCTACGTGACGCCGTACGTGCTCGGGGGCCTGAGCCGGACCCCGGTCCTCAGGGAACCGGCGGACGCCGCCTCCTTCTGGGGGACCGAGCGGGACCAGGTGGCGGAGCCGGGCGTCGATCTCAAGTACTCTCCCTCGTCGAACCTGGCCATCGACCTCACCGTCAACACCGATTTCGCGCAGGTGGAGGCGGATGACCAGCAGGTGAACCTCACCCGGTTCTCGCTCTTCTTCCCCGAGAAACGGCAGTTCTTCCAGGAACGCTCCTCGACCTTCGATTTCGGGACGGGAGGGTTCACGGACCGCGTGTTCTTCAGCCGCCGCATCGGGCTCGAAGGGGGCGAACTCGTCCGCATCTACGGGGGCGCGAGGCTGGTCGGCCGGCTCGCCGGCCTGGACTTCGGGGTCCTCAACATGCAGACGGCGCCGGCCGCGGGGCGGTCGGGCGAGAACGTGGGCGTCATGCGCCTCAAGCAGCAGGTGCTCAATCCGTATTCGTTCATCGGCGGGATCCTCACGACCCGCTACGGCTCGAACGGCCGGAACAACGTGGCCTACGGCCTGGACTCGCAGCTGCGCCTGTTCGGGGACGAGTATCTCACGGTGACCTGGGCGCAGACGCAGGACGAGGTCGTCAGGGAGCGCAACGTGCTCGACGCGAGCCTCGTACGGGCGCGCTGGGAGCGGCGGACGGACCGCGGCGTCTCCTACAACCTCTTCTACCGGCGCGTGGGTCCGGACTATCTGCCGCGCCTCGGCTTTCAGCTGCGGCACGACTTCACGCTGTTCGGCGGCGAGTTCGCCCATACCTGGCTCCGCGGGGCCGACGCGACGCTGAACGCGATCACCCTGGCGATGGTGGGCGAGAACTACCAGCGCAACGTCGACCTCACCCTCGAATCCCGCTCGATCCGTCCCGAGGTGCGGCTCGAATTCAAGTCGACCGCGATGATCACGGCCTACGCGAACAGCCAGATCGAGGACATACGGCGGCCGTTTCCGATCGGCGCGGTGTCCATCCAGCCGGGCCAGTACCGCTTCGCGGAGGCCGGGATCGACTGGCAGCTGCCGCGCAGCACGATCGTGCGAGGCGACATCCGGACGACGGCGGGGAGCTTCTACGATGGGCGGCGCGTGGGTCTCATCTTCAACCCCACGTGGACGATCTCCCGCTACCTGGAGGTCGTCGGCGGCTACGAGGTGAACCGGCTCGAGTTCCCCGACCGGGGCGAGGCGACGACGACGCACCTGGGCCGGTTGCGGCTGAACTTCGCCTTCAACACCCACATCTCGTTCAGCGCCTTCGCGCAGTACAACAACCTCGACGAGCGGACGAGCGTCAACGCGCGCTTCCGCTATCACTTCAGGGAGGGCACGGACCTCTGGATTGTGTATAATGAAGGGTTCAACTTCGAACGGAACCGCGGGTTCGATCCGAGGCTGCCGTGGTCGGCGGGGCGAAACGTCATGATCAAGTACTCCCACACCTTCATCTGGTAGAGAGATGCGTCGCGTGACCGCTTCCCGGAGAGTTGGCGGCTTCCCGGCCGGAATCGGGATAGCGGGGTCTGCCGTCCGGACGGCCCTGTGGCTGTGCGCGACGCTCGTGGCGGTGGCGCCGATGGCTGCGGCGGCGCAGGACGGCGGGCGAGGGAAGCCCTCGGTGTCTCTCCACCGGCTCGACGGGCAGGGGCACATCCAGGTCGACGGCCTCGTCGATGAACCCGCGTGGGATGAGATCGACCCCGTGCCGCTCGTGATGTATTCGCCCACGTACGACGGAACCCTCACCGAAGAGACGCGGATCCGGATCGCCTACGACGAAGCGTATCTGTACGTCTCAGGGCAGCTGTTCGATTCGGACCTCGGCGGGATCCGCGCGAACAGCTTCGCGCGCGACGGGTTCAGCGGCGACGACCAGTTCTCGGTCGTGATCGACAGCTACAACGACCACGAGACGGCCGTCGCGTTCGTGGTGAACCCCAACGGCGCCCGATCCGACCGCGCCGTCTGGGGCGACGCGGAGTGGACGGCAGGGACCCGGCCCTTCAACAGCGACTGGAACGCGCACTGGAATGCCGCCGTCCAGCGGACGAACGACGGCTGGTCGGCGGAGATGCAGATCCCGTTCTCGACGCTCGGGTTCCAGAATACGGGCGGGGAAGTGACGATGGGGCTCATCGTCTACCGGTCGATCTCGCGCAAGAACGAACGCCACGTCTACCCCGACATCTCGCCGGAGTACGGGTTCTTCGGTTTCGGTAAACCGTCGCTGGCGCAACGGGTCACCTTCAGCGGCGTGGATCGCGCGAACCCGATCTACGTGACGCCGTATGTGCTCGGGGGGATGACGCAGATCCCGACCCTGCGCGAACCGCCGGACGTGCGGGCGTACTGGGAGACGACGGACGACCCCACCGGGGAACCGGGCCTCGACTTCAAGTACTCGCCATCGTCGAACCTGTCGATCGACCTCACCGCGAACACGGACTTCGCCCAGGTGGAGGCGGACGACCAGCAGATCAATGTCACGCGGTTCCCCCTCTTCTTCCCGGAGAAGCGGCAGTTCTTCCAGGAACGCTCGGCAACCTTCGACTTCGCCACCGGCGGCGTCACCGACCGGGTCTTCTTCAGCCGCCGGATCGGGCTCGACCGCGGCGAACTCGTCCGCATCTACGGGGGTGCGCGCGTGGTGGGGCGGGCCGGGGGCCTCGACTTCGGTCTGCTGAACATGCAGACGGCCCCCGCGGTCGGGCGGCCGGGCGAGAACATGGGCGTGCTGCGGCTCAAGCAGCAGGTCTTCAACCAGAATTCGTCCATCGGCGGGATCGTCACCACGCGCGTCGATGCGTACGGCAAGACGAACGTGGCCTACGGGGCGGACAGCGAGGTTCGGGTGTTCGGGGACGAATACCTGACGCTGCGCTGGGCGCAGTCCTTCGATGATGATGTCGCGGAGCGCAACCCGCTCGACGCCGGGACCCTCTTCGCGCAGTTCGAGCGGCGGAGGCAGGAAGGGTTCGCCTACAGCGCGCAGTATCGCCGCGTGGGAGGAGACTACCTGCCGCGGCTGGGCTTCCAGCTGCGAAACGAGTTCACGCTGTTCGGAGGATCGGCCGGTTATTCCTGGTTCATGGGGGCCAACTCGGCCTTGCGCGCCGTGACGCTGAGCGGCGAGACGCAGCACTACTACAGGAACGCGGATCTCACGCCGGAGTCACGGGTTATCGCCCCTCAGATGATGATCGGCTTGAAGTCCGGGACCTTCATGATTCTCACATCCCGTTCGAGCTTCGAGAGCATCCGGGACCCGTTCGAGATCGCGGATCTGAAGATCGACCCGGGGGAGTACTGGTTCCACGAAGCCGAGGCCTCGCTCCGGCTCGCCCGCGGCGGCCTCGTGCGCGGGGAGATCGGCGGTTCGGCGGGGAGCTTCTACGACGGTCGCCGCGTGAGCCTTCGCCTGAGTCCGGCGCTGAACCTCTCCCGGCATTTCGAGCTTCGCCCGAGCTACCACGTCAACCGTTTCGAGTTGCCGAACCGCGACTTCCTGACGACGCACCTGGCGAGACTGAACCTCGATTTCGCGCTCGACACGCACCTCTCGCTGAGCACGCTCGCACAATACAACTCGACGACGGAGCAGGTGAGCGTGAACGCGCGCTTCCGCTACCACTTCCGAGAGGGCGTGGATCTGTGGGTGGTCTACAACGAGGGCTACTTCATGGACCGCACGAACGGCGGCGTCGACCCGCGCCTCCCGTTCTCATCGGGACGGGCGCTCATGGTCAAGTACTCCCACACCTTCGCCTTCTAGGTCTCGCGGGGGCCACCTTCGCCCGACGATCCACGAATCCGCTCGATCGCCCGCCGGATGAAGCTCGCCTGTTCCGGCCGGTCGGAGAGTTCGCGCTCGATACGCTCCAGGATGGGGATCGCGCGAGGATCGCGGAATTCCGCCAGTTGCGTGACGACGACACCCGCGATCGGCGCTCCGAAGTACGGGTAGTGGTCGCCGACCGCCTCATCGTCGGCGAGAAGTTTCAGAAGGTGGTTCCGGATTTCCTCCGTGTCCGGGGATGCCATCCAGACCTTGCGGGTCGACTCGGCGCCCTCCGCGACGAAGACGGGCCCGAGGGGAACCGGCTCGCGCCGGCGGAGCCGATACGGATGATTGCTGCAGTACGTGTAGAACGGGTTGCGGATCGGCAGGTCGCGAATCTCGCAGTGACTCGCGATCGACCGGTCGTGGTTCCCGCTGCCTCTCCTGCCGCGATTCGCCCGGTTGAACCAGCACGTGCCGCAGCAATCGGACCCTCCGTTGGGCATGGCAAAGCTCCTTGGGGTTCCGTTACCAGGGAAGTGAAAGGGAAAGGTATCGGGAAGAAGGCATCAGGAGGTCGCATTCTCTTCGTAGTTTACATAATATATCTTATGCGCCATTCTCGGGGCTGCACGAACCGTAGCCCTTGCATGGCTGCCGCGTATGGAGTGCCGGGAATCCGGCCGGGGTGTTCCGAGCTCAGCCGCTGCCCGCGCGCCGGGCCTTGATCTCTCCGAGTCGGAGGCGGTAGACGCCGGCTTCCACCGGGTCCTCCCCCGCGGCTTCCTCGGCGATGGCGGCGAAGATCGTCTCGGCCTCCGCGAGACGACCGAGGGACGCGAGGATTCTCGCCGCGGAAGCGCGCGCCTCGCGGCGCTGAAAGGCGAAGCGCGCCGTCTCACCCAGCGCTTCCCACGTCGCGAGGGCGGTCTCCGCGTCGCCGGACGCTTCCTGCGCCGCGGCGAGGAGCGCGCGGGCGGCGAGGCCGACCGGACGGTCCGGTGCCTCCGAGATCGTGCTCGCGATCTCTGCGGCCTCCACGGACCGCCCCTGGTCGAGGTACGTCCGCGCCAGGACGAGTCGGCCCTCGTTCGCCGCCGCGACGCCGTCGAAGCGTTCGACGTAGGTTTCGAGATCGGCGATGAGGAGTTCGGGGTCGGTGGCGGTCATGCGCAGCGTCGCGAGTTCAGACGCCGCCTGCTCGCGCACCGAAGCCTGGAAGTTCGTGTAGTACACGACGCCCACGACGACCATTGCGACGCCGGCGGCTCCCACCAGCACCGCCCGCATGTTCTTGTTGACCCAGGTGGCCAGGCGGAAGGTGGACCGGACGAAGGCATCCTGTCGGCCGTCGCCGCCGTCTGGTGTCTTTCCGCTGGCGAGTGCGTCCGCCATCTGCCGTCTCCTCCTCGTTTCCTGCTCGGTTACCGAACGGCGTGGAAGCTACCCGACCCGGCGGAACACCGCTACCAGCCTGGTGTCAGGGGCGGCCGGGCCCGTGCGCGACGGCGATGCGGTCGATCGCAAGGACGGCCGCCGCCCCGAGGAGCGCGAGAGCCGCCGCCGGCCACATCTCGCCCGCGCCGTCGGGCCAGCGGTTCGCCAGCAACCACGTGATGCGGCCGTCGCTGTGTGTGTACAGCTCACGGAGTTGCGCCTTCCACGGCCACAAGGCGTTGAGCGAGCCGAGAAGAACCCCCGTGAGGACGGCCAGCGTGGGGTTCCGGTGGTGCGCGAGGAGGCGCCGCAGGGCGCGGCTGAACGCGAGCAGGCCGACGACGACCCCGAGGCCCACGGCCGCGATCCGAGCGGCGTCCAGGTCGTTGAGGGCGGCGATCACGGGGGCGTACGCGCCCAGGATGAGCAGGATAAAGGCGCCGGAGATCCCGGGCAGGATCATGGCGCACGCCGCCACGGCCGCGGCCGCCGCGAGGAAGAGGGGCGCGTCGGAGCGGACGAGCGGGGGCAGCGACGTGACGACGACGGCGAGCACGGCCCCGGCGGCGGCAAGGGTCCAGGTGCCGGCCCGGCGATCCGTGACCTGCCGGCCGACGAGCGGGACCGACGCCGCCACGAGGCCGAAGAAGAAGGCCCACAGCTCCACGGGCCGGTTCGCGAGCAGCCAGTGCAGCAGCCCGGCGAAGGCGAACACGCTCGTGCCGATGCCGGCGAGCAGGACGGCGAGGAAGCCCAGGTTGCCCGCCTGCCAGACGCCGCGCACCCCTCCTTCCCGGAACGCTCCGAGTAGGCGGCGGTCGAGCCCGGCGATCGTCGCGACGAGTTCGTCGTAGATGCCCGAGATGAAGGCGATCGTCCCGCCGGAAACCCCGGGCACGAGATCCGCCAGCCCCATGGCGAGACCCTTCGCGTACACCCCGGCCCAGGCTCTCACGGGCCTCATTCGGGGCCCTCGCCCCGCGGCCCATCCTGGATGAGCGGCACGAAGCGGGCGCCGGTGATCGTCTCCCGCGCGAAGTCGTCGCCGCGTCGCGTGTAGCGCCGCAGTTCCTGCCGCCGCGTACCGACGGGCACGATCAGGCGGCCACCGTCGGCGAGCTGCCTGAAGAGCGCTTCGGGCGGGCGGGCGGCGGCCGCGCCCACGATGATCGCCTGGAAGGGGGCGTGTTTCGGCCAGCCCCGGCTCCCGTCCCCGTGCATGAGACGCGCGTCCACGCCGAGGCGATCCAGCCTGCGTGCCGCGGCCTCGTACAGGGAGGCGATGCGCTCGATGGAGTACACCGCCGCCCCGAGCGCCGCGAGGAGCGCCGTTTGAAATCCCGCGCCCGTCCCGACCTCGAGGACGCGATGACCGGGGCGGATTTCGGCGTATTCGAGACTGAGGGCGTGGATCGTGGGGCTCGAAATCGTCTGTCCCCGGCCGATCGGGAGCGGCACATCCTCGTATGCGCGGGCCCGCATCACGTCGGGTACGAACGCATGCCGCGGAACGCTGTCGAACGCGTGCAGGACGGCCAGATCGCTCACCCCCCGATCCCGGAGCCGTTCCACGAGGCGGCGGCGGTCGCGCCGGTAGTCCGCCGCGGGGTCCCGCTCCGTCAACCTCCCAGCCGCCACGACCTCACCTCGTTCAGCAGTTCGAAATTCGTCAGGTCGAGGTGGAGCGGCGTCACCGAGACGAAGCCCGCGCGCACGGCGCGGAAATCCGAGTCCTCCCGGCCGCGCCACGCCGAACGTCCCCCTCCGATCTTGAAGTACTCGGTTCCTTCCTCATCGTGAATCCGGCGGAGCGAGTCGTGGTACACGCGACGGCCGAGCGCCGTCACCGTGATCCCCTTCACCTGGCCGGCCGGCCGGTCCGGAAGGTTGACGTTGAAGAACGTCTCATCCGGAAAGGAATCCCGGTCGAGGCAGGCGGCGATGATCCGGCCGAGCATCTCCTCGTAGGTTTCCAGAACGCCGTCGTCGCTCCCCGTGAACGAGAAGGCGATCGCGGGCACGCCGAGGATCGTCGCCTCCATCGCCGCCGCCACGGTGCCGGAATAGAGCACGTCCTCCCCCATGTTGGGGCCGTGATTGACGCCGGAGAGGACGAAGCGGGGCCGTGTCTCGAGGATCTCCTTCAGGGCCAGGAGCACGCAATCGGTCGGCGTCCCGTCCACCATGTAACGCCGCGGTCCGAGCCGCGTCAGCCGGAGCGGGCGGAACAGCGACAGCGCATGGCTCGTGGCGCTCTGCTCCCGGTCCGGCGCCACCGTCCACACGTCGCCGAACGGCTCGGCCACGCGGGCGAGCAACGCGAGTCCGGTCGACTTCACACCGTCGTCGTTCGTGCACAGGAGGACGGGTTTTTCCGCTTCGGTCACCCGGCCTCGCCGTCCTCGAGCAGCTGGACCAGTTCGTCGGCCTCCCTCCGGAGATCGCGGATCGTCTCCCGGTCCCACGCCACGCGCGCCTGCTCCGCGAGTTCCCCGCCCGCCCGCAGTTGGTCGAGCTTCCGCCGTGCGCCCTCGATCGTGTACCGCTCGGTATAGAGGAGGTGCCGCAGGAGCTGCACGAGCTGGATCTGCTTCGGCCGGTACACCCGGTTCCCCGCCCGGTTCTTCGTGGGACGAAGCGCCGAGAACTGCGTTTCCCAATAACGCAGGACGTGCGCCTTGAGATCCGCGATCTCGCACACTTCGCCGATCGAGTAGTACTCCTTCGGGGCGATCCGGTCGGACACGCCGTCCCCTTCCCTTGCTGGCAGTCCTTGCTGGCAGCCCTTGGTGGCGCTGGCGCCGGGTCCTGCCTCGGGCTGCTAGCCCCAGCGCTCGGGTTTCGGTTCCCGGGCCATCAGCCGCGCCAGCGCCTCCCGGGGCGCCACATCTTCGTACAGGATCGAATATACACTGCTCGTGATCGGCATCTCCACGTCCAGGTCCCGGCTCAGTTCGTATGCCGCGCGCGCCGTCCGCACGCCTTCCACCACCTGGTCCATCTCTCCGATCACTTCCGACGGCCGGCGACCCGCTCCGATGGCGAGTCCGGCCGAGCGATTCCGGCTCAGCCGTCCGGTGCAGGTGAGGACGAGGTCTCCGAGCCCGGCGAGGCCCCCGAGCGTCGTTTCCCGCGCTCCGAAGTGCCGGGCGAGCCGGGCGGTCTCCGCCAGTCCGCGGTTGATGAGCGCCGCGCGCGCGTTCGAACCCAACTCCAGCCCGTCCGAGATCCCCGCCGCGAGCGCGATCACGTTCTTGAGCGCCCCGCCGAGCTCCACGCCGTCCACATCCGGCTGCGTGTACACTCGAAAGTACCCGTTCCGGAACAGGCTCTGCACGGCGAGCGCGTGGGCCTCGCTCCGGCTCGCGGCGACGACCGCGGTCGGAAGCCCGCGGAGGAGTTCCTCCGCGAAGCTGGGCCCCGAGAGGACGACCGTGCGGGGTCCCGCGGCCTCGCCCAGCGTCTCCACGATGACCTCCGACATCCTCCGGTGTGTGCCGAGCTCGATCCCCTTGGAGGCCGAGACCAGCACCTGGTCGCCAAGGTGGGGCGCGGCGTGTCCCAGCACCTCGCGCACCGCGTGCGATGGGCAGACGGAGAGCACGAAACCGGCGCCGTCCATCGCCTCCGCGAGATCCGATGTCACGGTGAGGGGGCGGCCCAGCTCGATGCCGGGCAGATAGCGTTCGTTCGTCCCGCTGTCGCGCATCGCGGCGGCGTGTGCCGGGTCCCGCGCCCACAGGCGCACCTCGTGGCCGTTCCGCACGAGGACATCGGCCAGCGCCGTGCCCCAGCTGCCCGCGCCCAGCACGGCGACCCGCTGCCCGCTCACGCCTCGTCCTCCGGGGACTTCCGCGCCGTCCTCTCCCGGCGCGGGAGCCGGCCGCGGCGCCAATCCACCTGGAACTCCTCGCGCCTCACGATCCGCGCGAGGTTCGAGCGGTGCGTCCACCAGACCGCGATGGCGAGGAGGAGCGCATAGAACACGACGGAGCGCGGGGCCGCCGAGCCGCGGGCCATGATGGGCACGAGGGCCGCGGAGAGGAGGGACGCCATGGAGGCCGTCCGCGTGAGGATCACCGTCACGACCCACACGAAGAAGGCGACGATCACGGCCACCGGCACCAGCGCGGCCATCGTTCCGGCGGCGGTCGCGACCCCCTTCCCTCCCCTGAATCTCGTGTACACGGGCCACACGTGTCCGGAGATGGCCGCGAGCCCGTACGCGAGCGTCCAGGCGCCGCCCCGCCCGTCCCACATCGGGAAGAGCCACACGGGCACGAATCCCTTCAACAGGTCCACGACGAGCACGCCCACGGCCGGGAAGAACCCGAGGACCCGGTAGGCGTTCGTGGATCCGAGGTTGCCGCTCCCCTCCCGCCGGAGGTCGTACCCGTAGGCGCGCCCGACGAGGTAGCTGGTGGGGAAGGCCCCGATGAGATAGGCGGCAAGCGTCAGGAGCGGTGCGGTCATTCGCGCCCCGAACGCTTCTTCAACTTGACCCGGATGGGAGATCCCTCGAATCCCCAGGCCTCTCGGAAGCCGGCGACGAGGTATCTCACATAGTGCTCCTTGAGGTCGTGCGGCCGGTTGGACCAGAGTACGAACTGCGGCGGGGATGCCGCCACCTGGCTGCCGTAGAGCAGCCGCACGTCCCCCCGCCCCCCCTGGGGAGGCTGCCGGCGCGCAACCAGCCGTCGAAGGACTTCGTTCACGTCCGCCGTGGGCACCCGCCGCGCCCGCGCTTCCTGCACCTCGAACGCGAGGTCGATGGCCTTCCGTACCCGCTTCCCCGTCAACGCCGAACAGGTGATGATCGGCACCCAGCGAAGATAGTGCGCGCGCTCGCGGAGTTCGCGCTCGAAACCGGCCAGCGCGGAGGGTCCGCGGTCCTCGATCAGGTCCCACTTGTTGGCCACGAACACGAGACCCTTTCCCGCGTCCCACGCCTGGTGCCCGATCCGGAAGTCCTGGTTCGCCGCGCCGGCCCGGGTATCCACGAGGAGGAGACAGACGTCCGCCCGGTCGATGGCCGAGGCCGCCCGCAGCCGCCCGAGGAATTCGAGGTCATCCACGATACGGGCCCGGCGGCGGAGGCCGGCGGTGTCGATGAGGCGAACGCGGCGCCCTTCCAGGACGAGGTCTGTGTCAATCGCGTCGCGGGTGGTCCCCGCTTCCTCGTGGACGATGACGCGATCCTCTCCGAGGAGACGGTTGACGAAGCTGGACTTGCCCACGTTGGGGCGTCCGATGACGGCGATGCGGATGTCGGCGTCGTCCTCCTCCGTCTCCGCCGACTCCGGGAGGGCCTCGACCACGCGGTCGAGGAGGTCCCCCGATCCCTTGCCGCTGAGGGCCGCCAGCGGCGTGGGGTCGCCGAGGCCGAGCTCGTAGAAGTCGACGTGCCCGATCGCTTCGCCGAGTTCGTCGAGCTTGTTTGCGGCCACGATCACGGGCAGGCCCGACCGGCGCAGGAGGTCCGCGACGTGGCGGTCCACGGGCTGGAGGCCGTCGCGGCCGTCCACCACGAAGACGACGACGTCCGCGTGGCCGATCGCGGTCTCGGCCTGCCGGCGTACCTCGAGGTCGATGCGTTCATCCGGCCGCACGACGAGGCCCCCGGTATCGACGAGGAGGAAGCGCCGCCCGGCCCATTCCGCCTCGGCGAACTGCCGGTCGCGGGTCACGCCGGGGCGCTCGGCGACGATCGCCACGCGCCGCCCCAGGATCCGGTTGAAGAGCGTCGACTTGCCGACGTTGGGGCGGCCCACGATGGCGACCGTGCGGAGAGCCATCAGTGTCGACACCACACTACAGTCGCGTCAGGACGTCGACGAGGTCGTGGGAAGGCTCGACCCGGCGGCCGGGAAAATCGGCCTGCAGCTCGGAGAGGCTCACGTCGTCGAGGAAGAGGTCGCCGTCGTTCAGCGCCTGCGCCGAGAAGAGGGCCACGTCGAAGTCCCCCGCGCCGCGGAGTGCGCTCCGGTGATCCGCGCCGGGCAGGAGGCCCGCCGTCGTGACCATCGGCCCGTACAGCGTGTTCCCGACCGCCACCGTCGACACCTCGGCCCCGGTGCGCCGCGCGATGCGGCCCGCGAGGCGGGTCATCGTCGGCCCCATCGAGGTCCCCGTGACCGCCACGACCCGGCACCCTTCCAGCGGGCGGAGCGCCTCCAGCTGTCCGGTCACGCGATCCGTCAGCGTGGAGATCGCCCCGACGCCGTTGCTCTCGAGTTCGTGGTCGTCGAAGTACGCGGCGCCGGGCGGCTCGAGTCCCGCCTGCAGGTACATCTCGTCGGCGGCGTAGCACCACCCCTGCCCCCGCTCCGACAGCGCCCGCTCGCGGATCGCGTCGACGGCGTCGAGCGCCTGGCGGCATTCCCCCGGTTCGAGCGCCCGCCCGCCCAGCGCGGCGTTCCACGAGGTCAGGCCCACGGGTACGATGGAGAGCGACCGGATCGCGCCCCCGCGGCGATAGAGGTCTTCGATCGTCCGCGCCAGGTGTTCGCCGTCGTTCACCTCCGGGCAGAGTACGACCTGCGCGTGCACCAGGATGCGGCCCTCGGCCAGCCGGTCGAGATCCTGCCCGATATTCGCGCTCCGGGGGTTCTTCAGCATCCCGAGCCGGACCGCGGGGTCCGTCGAATGAACGCTCACATAGAGCGGCGACAGTCGCTGTTCGAAGATGCGGTCCCAGTCATCCGGACGCAGGTTCGTCAGCGTGATGTAGTGGCCGTGCAGGAAGGACAGCCGATAATCGTCATCCTTCACGTAGAGCGGCGTCCGGAGCCGGTCGACCTTCGGGTTCCCCTTCACGAAGCAGAACGGGCACGCATTCGTGCAGCGGCGGATCTTGTCGGGTTCCGGGACGATGCCGAGGGGTTCGTCCGCGGGCTTCTCGATCTCGAACAGGAACCGCTCTCCCGTCCGCTGCTCCGCAAGCACCCGCAGCGCGGGTTCCGCCTGGTAGAAGAGAAGGTCCAGGCCGTCCCGGACGGGTCTGTCGTTGATCTCAAGCACGGCGAGGCCCGCCGGCAGTTCAAGATCCGCGGCGATCGACCCCGGCTCGACGCTTGCGATTCGAATCATGGTCTGGCACGTGGGGAACCCGCAGAGGGGCCGCTCCGGCTTCCAGTGAGCGGCCCGCCCCGGGACCTGAGGCCCGGCAAGCCACGGCCTGCCGGGCGGTCAGCCCCCGATCGTTCCGTACCGGAAACCGGCCAGGGGTACGTCGGACTGAATCTCGAAGGTGAAGCTGCCGGAATCGGCATCGAAGGTCTGCGTATGCTCCGTGACGACCTGCCCGCCGGCATCGACGAACTCGAACGCGACCTGCAGCGTGCCGGACTCGGTGCGGTTCGTGAACGCGAGCTGGATGATGTACCGGCCGTTCGCGGCCGCGGCCATCTGCGCGAACGTGACGGAGAGCGGCAACGCCTGCTCCACGCCCATGGCCTCCATCGCCTGGTCGTTCATGTCGGCGCGGCCCAGCGACTGAAAGCGCAACTGGTGAGCGAGCGCGTCGTAGGGGTACCACTGCGTGAGGGTGTCCGCGAGCGCGACGACGGGCCCCGGCCGGCCGGACTGGATGGAAGCGTTGACGTAGTTTTCCATCGCTTCCTTGCTGTAGGGGTTCCCGGCGCGGGCGTTCCCAAAGGCGGTTGCCGCGTCCGGGAAGTTCTGCGCGTTGTAGAACCCTACGCCGACTTCAAGCCACTGCTGGTACGTCAGGTCCGTGCGCTCGAGGGTTTCGGCATAGATCGCGGCCGACTCCTCGGTCTGCCCCTGATCGGACAGGACTCCCGCATACCGGATCTGGATCACGACATCGTCCGGATAACGGGTGAGGTAGTCGCTGTAGGTCTGGATCGCTTCATCCGCCCGGCCCTCCTCCGCCAGCATGTCGCCGAGTCCGCTGACGGTGTTGCGCAGCGACTCCGCATCGGCATCGGGAATGTCCGCGGCGAGCGCGGCCTGGTACGTCTCGATCGCACCGGCGTTGTCTCCCATCTGTGACTGCAGCAGCGCCGCGTTGCTGTACGTGCGGAGGTCGGGTTTGAAGTCGTTCGCAAGCATGAAGGCCTCGAGCGCCGCGTCGTGGTCGGAGGCGCTATAGGCCGTGACGCCCTGGTTGTAGAGCCGGACCCAGCCGTTGTAGCGCTGCGCTTCGCCGTGCATCATGCACTCCGGAGACGCGGTGGCTTCGTAGCGTTCGAGAAATTCCACGGCATCCGGAAAGTTGCCGAGGCCCATCTGGATCTGGGCGCCCAGCAAGGGGACCACCGGATTGTCGCTATCCAGATCCGCCCCGAGCGCCTCCCACGCCTCCGTGAAGATCGTCAGGCTGTCCTGGGCCGTCGCGGCCTCGGCGAGTCTCTGAATCGCCTCGGACGCCGTGGAGGCCGCGCTGTTCGCGTCGAACTCGCATTCCTGTCCGAAGAGTCCCGCGGAAGTGAAGATCGACGCGACGGTGGCGGCGGTCGCCGCTCTCGCGCCAGTACGCACCATGTTCGACATCGCTCTGAACCCCTGTTTCTGTTTTGAGTCGCAACCACGGTAAAGATAGCCGGAAGCCTCCCGCGGCGCACGGAGCCCCACGGGCGTTTGCCGCGGACCGCCAGCTAGTACGTGAGGAGGTGTGCGGTGTTGAAGAGGACGACGGTTTCTCCATCGCGCAACGCTCCGGATCGCCTGAGCTCCCGCGCTCCCGCGAGCGTGGCCCCGCCTTCGATCGAGGCCCCCACGCCGGCCGCGCCGAGTTCGAGGGCCCCGTCCTTCATCGCCTCGTCGGAAACGGCCACGCCGCCGCCGCCCGATTCGCGGATGGCATCGAGCATCAGGAAATCTCCGAGCGCCCCCGGGACCCGGAGTCCCCAGGCTTCGGTCGAAGCGTTCCGCCACGGCTCAGCGTACATCTCACCCGCCGCGTGCGCGCGCACGATGGGGGCACAACCCGTGCCCTGCACCGCGTAGAGGCGTGTGTCCCCGTCGATCAGGCCGAGTTCACGCAGCTCCGCCAGCGTCTTGGCACTCCCGATAAGACCGGTGCCGCCACCGGTGGGATAGACGATGGCGTCCGGTGCGCGCCAGCCGAGCGCTTCGACGATCTCGAGCATCATCGTCTTCTTGCCCTCGATCCGGTAGGGCTCCTTGAGCGTGGAGATATTGAACGCGCCCGTTTCCGCGCCGTACTCGGCCGAGAGACGGCCGCATTCGTCGATGAGTCCGTCGACCCGGACGATGTCGGCACCGTAATGCTCGCAGCGCCGGGCGACGCCCTCCGGCGTGTCCTCCGGGATGAAGAGGCGACACGGCACTCCCGCGCGCGCCGCGTAGGCCGCGAGGGCCGCTCCGGCGTTCCCGGCGCTCGGGATGACGAGATCCGTCGCCCCTTCGTGCACCGCCCGCGTGACGGCGGCGCACAGGCCTCGGTCCTTGAAGCTCCCGGTCGGGTTGAGGCCCTCGTCCTTCACCAGCAGCGTCAGGCCCTCGAGCTCCCCTCCGATCTCGATCTCGAACAGGGGCGTGCCGCCCTCCCCGAGCGTCACGGGATCTTCGTCCGGCTCGACGGGCATGATCTCGCGAAAACGCCACATGCCGCCCTGCCGCCCGCTCCACGCCCGCCGCAGCGCTTCCCCGTTCAGGGCTCCGAGGTCGTACCGGGCCAGCAGAGGCTTTCCGCAGTCGGGGTCCGGGCACACGGTGGCCAGCCCCCGGGCAACGGGTCGCTCGCAGAGGCCGCATTCGAGGCGCCAGCTCATTCGCTTCGCTCCTTTGTTGTCGCCGCTGTTGTCGCCGCCGCCAGGCGGGCCAGGGTGCGCTCCGGTCCGAGCGCGTAGGCGACCTCGCCGAGGTCGGGGCCGTGAAGCTGCCCGGTCAGGGCGACCCGGACGGGCGGAAAGAAGGTACGCCCCGCGAGCCCGGCGTCGCGCATCGCGCCGCGAAGCGCCGCGGCGAGGGGTTCGGGTCGCCACGCGGTGTCCGCCCACACCGCGCGGGCGAGGCGGATCGCGGTCGCGGCCGCGGGGGCGGAGAGCGACTCCCGCGCGGCGGACCCGCCGGTCTCCGGCGCACGGTAGATCGGCTCGACCTCGGACCCTACGTCGGAGAGGAGACGCGTGCGCTTGGCGAACACCTCCGCCGCGCGGCGGAGATCGGCGTCGTCCAGCCCCAGCCCTTCCACGTCGAGCCGCCCCGCCCACTCGCGGGCCAGCCGATCGGCCGGTTCCGCCCGCAGGTGCTGTCCCGACAGCCAGGTCATCTTCTCCTCGTCCACCTCGGCATCGGCCGCCCCCATCCGGCCGAGGTCGATCCGTTCCACGAGCGCCTCCCGGCTCAGGAACTCCTCCCCGTCCTCCGAGGACCACGAGAGAAGCGACAGGTAGTTGAGCACCGCGTCCGAATGGAACCCCCGCTCCCGGTAGTCGAGGACGCCGGCCGCCCCACGCCGCTTGGAGAGCTTCCCTCCACCGGGGGCGAGGACGGTCGGGATGTGGACGAACTCCGGCGGCTTCACCCCGAAGGCCCGGTAGAGGAGCACCTGCTTGGGCGTGTTCGAGAGATGGCCCATGCCCCGGATCACATGGCTGATCTCCATCTCGATGTCGTCCACGGCGACCGCGAAGTTGTACGTGGGCCGCCCGTCGCTCCGCACGAGGACGAGGTCCCCCAGGTCGTCGCCGTCGATCGAGAGGGTGCCCTTCAGGAGGTCCGTGAACTCGACGGGCCCGGATTCGATGCGAAGCCGGATGGCGCCCCCCCGCCCCTCCGCCTCGTGGCGGCGCGCCCGCCCGGCAGGAAGGTTGCGGCAACGCGCATCGCGCCCGGTGGGCTCCCCCGCGGCGATCGCCACCTCCCGCCTCGCCTCGAGTTCATCCGGCCGGCAGTAGCAGCGGAACGCCCTCCCGGATTCCAGCAACTCCGCCGCGCGGGCCCGATGCCGGTCGGCGCGCGCCAACTGGCGGTACGGCCCGAACGGTCCTCCCTCGCGCGGGCCCTCGTCGGGGGCGATGCCGAGCCAGTCGAGGGCCTCGTAGATGATCTCCTCTCCCCCCGGTACGGCACGCTCGGTGTCCGTATCCTCGAGGCGGAGCACGAAGGCGCCGCCGTGCCGCCGCGCGAAGAGCCAATTCAGGATCGCGGTGCGCGCGTTGCCCAGGTGGAGGGCTCCGGTCGGGCTCGGCGCGAAACGGGTCCGGACGCGGGCCGTCGAAGCGGTCGGAGCGGTCACGGAGACTCTTCTGCTTCCGCCTGGAATCCGGCGCAGCGCAGCACGGGCAGCGTCGGATAGCGCCGAAAACGCGCGTCCGTGCGCGAGAGCCGGCAGAGGAGGAAGGCGGACCCGCGGTCGCTCCGGATCCAGCGGCGGTGACGGCAGCGCGCGCACAGACCCGCGGAGGGATGTCCGCCGCGCGTCACGAGACGGCTCCCCGCGCCGAGTCTTCCTCGTGGAGGGCGGCGAGGATCGACGTGGCGGTCGCAGGGCCGATCCCCGGCGTGCGCGCGAGCTGCGCGGGCGTGGCCCTCCGGATGAGGTCGAGACTGCCGAACCGCTCCAGCAGACGCTGCTCCCGCTCCGGCCCCACCCCCGGGATCTCGCTCAGCCTCGATCGGAGCGCGCGACGGCGACGCAGCGTCCGGTTGTAACGGAGCGCGAAGCGGTGGGCCTCATCGCGCGCCCGCTGCAGCCAGTGCAGCCCCGGGTCGGCGCGCGGAAGCCGCAACGGGGTCGGGGCCCCGGGCCGGAACACCTCCTCTTCGCGCTTCGCGAGGGCCACGGTGGGCAGGTCCGAGACGCCCGCGCCATCCATGGCCTGCCGCGCCGCCGACAGCTGTCCCCTGCCCCCGTCCACGACGACGAGGTCGGGCAGCGCGCGCCCTTCCCGGACGCGGCGGTCGAAGTAGCGCGACACGATCTCCTGCATCATGGCGTAGTCATCGGTCCTTCCCTCCTCCGAGTCCCGGATCCGGAACCTCCGGTACTCATCCTTGTGCGGCCGCCCGTCCCGGAGCCACACGCAACTGCCAACCGACTCCCGGCCCGCGAGCGTCGACACGTCGAAGCAGACAAGGTCCCGCGCCGGCGTCTCCAGCCCGAGCGCCTCCGCGAGCCGCGCCGCCGCGGCCGGCGGTCCCGCCGCCTCGGCCCCCGTCCCCGCCTCGTCCCCCCGCTCCACCCGGTCCCGCTCCAGCACGTGCGCCGCGTTTCGGCTGGCGGCCCGCGTCAGCTCCAGCCCGGGTCCGCGCGCGGGCACCCGGATGCGGAAGCGGTGTCCGGCGACCCCGGAAAGGTACTCCTCCACGAGGTCCTGCTCGTCGAACGCGTCCGGAACGAGCAACTCCGAGGGGACATCGTCCGCCTGGCGCAGATAGTACCCCTTCACCAGGGCTCCGAGCACGGCTTCGTCCGGCTCATCTCCGACGTTCGCGAGATAGTGGAGCCGGCGACCGACCAGCCTTCCCTCCCGCACCCTCAGCACGATGCCGCACACCGACCCGCCGGCCGGCTGGCGCGCGAATCCGATCGCGTCGTGGCTCCCGCCCCTGGGGTCGATCGCCGCCTGCCGGCTCTCGAGTTGATCGAGGCCGCGCAGTACGTCCCTCAGCTCCCCCGCCCGTTCGTAGTCCAGCGCTTCGGCGGCCTCCGCCATCCGGTCCTCCACCGAGCGCCTCACGGCCCCCGTCCGCCCTCCGAGAATCTCGAGGATCTCGTCGATCATCGACCGGTAGTCCGCTTCGGACTGCAGGCCCGCGCACGGCGCCTTGCAGCGCCCGATGTGATAGTCGAGGCAGGGGCGGGGCGGAAGCTCCGCCGGCATTCGGTAGTGGCACGAGCGCACGGTGTACATCTTCTTGATCGTGCGCAGCGCCCGCCGCATCGCCCCGACATCCGTGAAGGGACCCAGATACCGCGAACCGTCATCCCTCAGCCGCCGCGTCACGAAGATCCGCGGGAAGGGCTCGCCGACCGTGACCTTGATGTACGGATAGCTCTTGTCGTCGCGGAGCTGAATGTTGAAGCGCGGCCCGAACTCGCGGATGAGATTCCATTCGAGGAGGAGGGCTTCGGCTTCCGAGCGCACGGGGAAGGTCTCGATGCTGTCGATCTCCCGCACGAGGCGGACGAGCTTCACGGAACGGCTCGCCTCGGCGCCGAAATAGGAGGCGACGCGCGAGCGGAGCGATTTCGCCTTTCCCACGTAGAGGACGTCCCCGGCGGCATCCCGAAACAGGTACACTCCGGGTTCGTGACCCAGCCCCCGCGCCTGCTCGCGAAGCCCGTCGAGCTGCGACGCGTGGGGGCCCGGGCCTCCCTTGCCGCTCATCCTCCCCCCTCCCCAGCTAGGGCCTCGCCGACGACCCGGAGTCCGGTCGGGAGGCCGGCGCAGCCGACATAGCAGAGCCCGCCCGCGATGAGCGCGGCCGCGAGGAGGGTGGCGTCGCCGAGGAACCCGTCCGGGAGGCGGGCCACGAGCAGGGAGCGAATCACCAGGAAGGCGCCACTCGCGAGGCCGGCGCCCGCGGCCATGCGACCGACCGAACGCCGCACCGGGAGGAACCATCCCCCCGCACCCCGCCGTCCCAGTCCGCGCATGAGGAGGACGAGGTTGACCCAGGCCCCGACCGAACTGCCGAAGACGAGGCCGGCCGCCGCGCGCAGCCCGAACCCGCGGTCCTCCATCCACAGCGCGGTCGCCGCCCCGATGAGGATGCCGGTCCCCACCCCGGCCATGGCGTACTTCACCGGCGTCCGCGTGTCCTGGAGGGCGTGGAACGCGCTCGCGAACAGCTTCGTGAGACCCGTCGCAACGAGTCCCAGTGCGTAGGCACCCAGACCCCACCGCACGACCGGTACGTGTTCGGCCTCAAAGGCTCCCCGTTCGTAGATGAGCGACGTCACGAGGTCTCCGAGCAGGAGGAGCACGGCGACGGATGGAAGGATGAAGTAGGCCACGCGCCGCACGCCGGTGGAGAGATGGGATCGCAGCGCTTCGACCCCCTTCTCGCGGGACATCTCCGGCAGCGCCGCCACCGCCACGGAGGCGCCGAACAGGGCCATCGGCACCATCGCGATGCGCTGGGCGAAGTAGATGCCCGTGAGCGCGCCCTCGGCGAGGAGGCTGGCGATGAATACATCGGTCAGGCTCGAGAGCTGGAAGATCCCCTGCCCCGCCGCGACCGGCATCGCGTTGCGCGCGACGCGGCGCGTAGGCTCGAAACGGAAGTCTACCCGGGGCCGGAGCGTCCCGAGCAGGCGGTATACGGCGGGGAGCTGGATCGCGACCTGCAGCACGCTCCCGATGAGGGTGGACCAGGTGAGCACGACGATGAGCGGTGCCCACCCCAGCCGCGCCCCCAGCAGGAGGCCGACGATCTGGGACAGGTTCCAGACGACGGGCGCGACGAAGGGGAGGAAGAAACGCCGGTGGCTCGTGAGGAGTCCGAGGCACCAGGCACCGACGATCATCACCCCGGACATGGGGAAGAGGATGCGCACGAGGTGCGTCGTAAGCTCGCTCAGCTCCGCGTCGTAGCCGGGCGCGAGGATCGGCAGCAGCCAGGGCGCGGCGGCGACGACCGCGGCCACGACGAGGGCGGAGAGGAGGAGGAGGCCGCCGAGCACGCCCTGCGCGAGCCGCCGCGCCGCGGCCGTGTCGCCCCGCTCCATCAAGGAGGAGAACACCGGCACGAAAGAGGCGGAGAGGGCGCCTTCGCTGAGGAGGTTGCGAAAGGCGTTCGGGATCTTGAGGGCGGCCGCGTACGCATCCGTGATCGGCCCGACGCCGAACGTGGCGGCGATGAGGACATCGCGCAGGAACCCGGTGATGCGGCTGGCGAGAATACCGGCGGCGACCCGCGTCGCGGAACGGCCCTGCCCCGGCGGCTTCCCCTCGGTCAGATCAACGCTCCCCGTCGTTCCCGGCATCGCTTCCGGCCGGCCGTCCCGCATCACGGGCGGGGAGGGCCGGGAGCGCTTGGTCTCCCTCCACGAGCGCGCGCACGAAGGTGGTCTCTTCCCGAATGTCCTCGACCGCCTGCGTCAGGTACTGGATTTCCTGCTCCAGCGCGTCGATGCGCGCGGACTGGTTCGTTCCGGAGTCGGTGTTCCCGATCCGGCGCGCCAGGGCTTCGGAGAGGGGAGAGTCGATCACGATGGCGAGTACGGGGATCAGGACGATCAGCCCGAGGACGACCATGAAGGCGAAGGTCATCTCGGATCTCCCGTGCCGCCCATTGTCGCGCCCTCCCTGGAAGAACGTCCGTTCGCGGGGTACCCGCCGCGCGTTCCGAAATGGTGTACCCGCGAACGCCGAAAGCTATCCATCTTCCGCGCGACCCGCCAAGAAGGACGCGACCTGGCGGTCGGTTTCGCGGGCCAACCGCTCCACGAGTCCGGGCCCGTAGCGGCAGAGGAAGGAGAGCGGGTTCAGCACGCGTTCCTGTGGGCGCCGCCGCGGGAAGAGGTTCGCCCCCGCACGCCGCACCTGGCCCAGCCGGACGTCGAGCCGTTCCCGGGTCGCGCGGTCCACCTGGCGGGACAGCTCGGAGGCCGCGTCGAGGATGCCCTTCCGCATCTTCCCCGCCGCCCCCCGCAGTCCCGGCACGTCTTCGGCCACGGCCGCCTCGATCGCGGCCATGCCGGCCTCGGCGCCCTCCCGGAAACGGCGCAGCGCCCGCTCGACCCTTTCCGGCCGCGACTCCCGCGTGAGGCGCTCGACGGCGGGCTCGGTCCCCCCGGCGAGATCCTGCGACGAAAGTCCCGTGCGCTCGAGAACCCGTCGCGTGCGCGCCTCGAGCAGCGTCCACGCCGCGCGGGGATGGACGGACGGCAGGGGGACGCGGAGGGCCTCGAACAGCGGCCCCAGCTGACTCCAGTACGCGATCTCCCCGGGTCCGAGCACGGTCGCGGCTACGGGAAGGAGGTAGGATTCGAGCGCGGGGCGCGACGCGACGTTCGGCGAGAAGGCCTCGGGCGCGGCGTCCAGCCGCGCGGCCCAGGTTTGCGGCGCTGCCGTTCCGTCGCGCCGGACGCGGTGTCGCCCGCCGCCCTCGTCGAAGAACAGCGGCAGCGCATCATCGACCCGCGAGATCGGGGCCTCGAAGCCCGACGCCCGCAGCGCGCCCGCACCCTCCGCCTCGGCCTCGAGGACCCCGTCCCAGTCCGATAGAAGCCGGCGGTAGAAGGGGGCCGCGGCGCGCCGGACCTCCGGCCGCGCCGAATCGAGCCAGGCGTACCCCCGATCGCCGAGCACACCCGCGAGGAACCGGGCGAAAGCCGCGGACACCGGCTGGCCCTCCGCGTAGGCAGCTCGCACGAGCTCGAGGTAGTGTGACGTAAACTCCGATTCAGGAAGGATTTCGGGCAGGGCGTCGAGGACATCCATCCAGGAATCGTCCAAAACGTGGGATCCCACGGATCGGCGATCACCCCCGGGGGGGACCGGGAGGGCGAGCGTCTGCGGCGCGTCGGAGCGGTCGAGGATCGTCGCGCTTCCCACCTCGTCCCAGTCGTGGTCATCCGAGGCGATCCAGAAGAGAGGGATGACGGGCGCACCGAGCGTCCGCTCGAGGCGGGAGGCGAGCGAGATAGCGGTGAGGACCTTGTAGAGGACGTAGAGGGGTCCGAGGAGGAGGACGGGCTGGTGCCCCGTCGTGACGAAGGTCCCCTGCCCCCGGAGGACGGACTCGAGGCGGTCGCGGACCCCGGGGCCGGAAACGCCGAAGGCGTCGGGTCCGATCCGGGCGGGGCGTGGGGGCGGGGCGTGGGTCGCGGAAAGACGGCCGGCGAGCGGAAGGAGGCCCGGGCCGGCGGCGTCCAATACGGCGCGGGCGATGGAGCCTGGGACGCCCAGCGGGCGCGAGATGAGTTCCGGGTTCTGCGGCGAACTCAAAGCGTCCGTCCCAGCAGGAGGAGGCGGGCCGAGTCGCCCCGGAACGGCGTCCCGTCGTATGCACCGAAAGCGTTCGTCGCCTCGAGCCCCTGCTCGCGGAGGAGCGTGCGCAGCGCCTCCGGGGAATAGAGGCGTACCCGCTCGTGATAGACTTCCGGTTCGCGGTCCGCGCCGCCGCCGATCTCGATTCGCTTGAAGACCTGGTCTCCCTCCACCCACCGCGTCTGCCTCACGGGAGTTCCGTTGATCTCGCCCACGGACTCGGGGTCGAGGCGGTCGATGACCCACGCCGCGTGCAGGTAGTCCATCAGGAAAGGGGCGCCGGGCCGCAGCACGCGCCGGATTTCCCGCAGGACCTCCACGTCCTCCTCCGGCGTGAGAAAGTAGCCGAAGGAGGTGAAGAAGTTCACGAGACCGTCGAACGTCCCGGCGGCGAACGGGAGCCCGCGCATGTCCGCGCGGACGAGGGATCCGTCCACGCCGGGGCGCGTGCGAGCCGCATCGAGGAGCGGGGCCGAGAGGTCGATCCCGATCGCCCGCAGGCCGGCCGCGCGGAGGCGCTGCAGGTGCCGTCCCGCGCCGCAGGCGAGGTCGAGGACGCGGTCGCCCGCCGCGAGCCCGGCGCGCTCCCGGTAGAGCGCGACCGCCCGGGCGGCCTCCTCCTCATCCCGATGCGGATACAGCTCGAGGTAGGCTCGGCCGAACCATTCCCGGAACCACTCGGCGGGGGCGCTCGTCGGGGCGCTCACGGTTCCCTCAGGGACCCTTGTGGTAGGGCTCGCCACGGAGGATCGTGGCCGCCCGGTAAAGTTGCTCCGTGAGGACGAGTCGGGCGATCTCGTGCGGAAGCGTCATGGCCGAGAGCGCGAGTCGCGCCCGCGCGCGGGCAAGCAGGCGTGGGGCCAGCCCGTGCGCCCCGCCGATCGCGAACGCGGCTCCGGGGCGTCCGTACGTGCGCATATCGTCCAGGTAGTCCGCGAGGGCCCGCGTGGTCCAGCGCTCGCCCTCGCGCGTGAGCGCGATGAGGTCCAGGTCGGCCGGGAGTCGGCGCTCGAGGGCCGCCGCCTCCCGCTCCTGCGCCTCCACGGCGCGGGCATCGGGGAGTCGCGCCGGGCCGACGACCACGGTGTCGAACCGGATGTACCGCCGCAGGCGGTCCTCGTACTCCGCCGTCGCCCTTCGAAGAGGGGTCGCCCGGTTCCGTCCGACCGAGGCCACGAGGATCCGCGTCACCCCTCGGCCGCCGGATCACGGTCTTTCCGGCCCGATGCCGTATCGAGAATCAGCCGTCTCACGTCTTCCCAGCCGGCCTTCCATGTGAGAGTCTCGGGGAGCACCCAGATCGGCAGGTCCGCGTCGAAGAGCGGGCGGAGCCGGGAGAGATCCTTGCGCGTGGTGAGCACGCCGCCCCGCCCCGCCGCGCGGATCGCGGCCATCCGCTCCCGCGCCGACGGCATCCCGTGATCGCTCAGCGCGAGTCGCTCCCGTACCGACGCGCACACGGCGCCGGCCTGCGCGAAGAAGAGATTGGGCTTCATGATCCCGGTCAAGGCGAGACGGGGCGCCGGCGATCCGGACCAGCCGCGCGCTCCCGCGTTGGCCGCCTCGAGGGGCCCGTGCCCGAAGGCCGCCGTCGCCACGGGGACGCCGGGGGCCAGACTCCCGAGCCGGCCCCGGAGTTCGCCGTCGAAGCGGGACAGCTCGACCGTCCATGGCTCCCGTCCCGTGCAGAGGATCGCGTCCGCACGGGCGACGGCACGCTCCCAGCGCTCGCGAAACGGACCGGCAGGGAGTCGTGCCCCGTTCGTGCGGCGAAGGGCGTCCCGGTCGAGGACGAGGAGGTCCAGGTCGCGGAAGAGGCGCCGATGCTGAAAGCCATCGTCGACGATGGCCACCGTCGCCCCCTCCGCCGCCGCCCGCCGCCCCGACCGGAGCCGGTCCGGGTGGCCCCGGATCGACGCCCCTGGCGCCTCGTGCGCGAGCAGATCGAGCTCGTCGGCGTATCCCCTCGCGAGGATGGCCGGGCGGTGTCCGGCCTCCCGAAGGGCACGGGCAATCAGCGCGGAGAGCGGCGTCTTGCCGCTGCCCCCGACGGTGACGCCGCCGACCGATATCACGGGGATGCCGGCGGAGCGCGTGAGGAGGAAGCCGTAGTCGTAGAGTCCGTGCCGGCCTGCGTGGATGCCGCCGTACACGCGGGCCAGCGCTCCGAGCGCGGGCGCCGGGCGCCTCCGGCGCCACTGGCCCCGGAGGCGGAGTTCGAGCGCGCGCATCGCCGGAGTCTCTCGCCCGCGGCCCGGCGATGCGCCCGTCGCGCCCCCCCGTCCACGTCCACTGCGCAGGACTCCCGGCGGACGGGCCCAGCGGGCCTCGCGCGCCGCCTGCTCACAGCGCGCCACTTCGCGCCGGAGCGCGGCCTGTATGTCTCCGGTGCCCGGAGTGCCCTTTTCGACGACCGGAGCGAGCGACACGAACACGGTCGCCCCGGGGGCCGGGATGAGGAAGCGATCCCAGCTCCGAAGCCGCAGGCCCGAGGAAGCCGCGACGCCCACCACGCTCACGGCGCTGTGCGTCACGGACGCGATGCGCGACGCGCCTTCCTTCAGCGACCGTCGGGGGCCGCGCGGCCCGTCCCCCGTGAGAATCACGCCGCGTCCCGCCGTGAAGTGGCGGGCCAACTGGCGGAACCCCGCCGAGCCACCACGCGTGCTCGAGCCCCGGGCCACGCCATAGCCGAGGCGTCGGAGAACGCGCGAGATGATCTCGCCATCGCGGTCGCGGCTTGCGAGCGTCGCGAGTGCTTGGCCCGCGAAGAGGCATGTGAGTGGGAGGAGGTGTTCGTGCCAGCACGCGTGGACCTCATGCTTCAGCAGAGGCCGATACGGCCGGCCGGGATCATCGGGATGCCGAAAGCGCCACGTCCGGCTGATGGGGAGGGCGACCCGCACGAGCCGGACGGCGACGCCCAGCGGGATGCGGCGCGCGCTCAGCACGGCGCGCCGGGCCCGTGCGCGGACTCGGGGCCCGCCAGGAGGCCGACCGCGTGTCCCGCGACCCGGGCCGCGCACCCCGGCTTCCCGAGCCGCTCGCGAACGACGTCGAAGCCGTGCAGCATCTTGCGCCGAGCCGGCGCTTCCTCGGCCAGGAGCGCTTCGACGGCCGCCGCCGCGCCATCGGCCGTCAGCCGGTCCTGCAGGAACTCCGGGACGACCGGAGCCTCTGCCACGAGGTTGACGAGCACGATGGACGGGACGCGGACCAGCCGGCGGCCGATGGCCCACTCCACCCGGCTCATGCGGTAGCCCACGACCATCGGCACGCCCGCGAGCGCGAGTTCGAGCGTGATCGTGCCGGACTTCGTGAGGGCCGCCCAGGACCGCTCGGTCACCTCGCGCGCTCCCGCGGTCGGGAATCCCGCTTCCGCGTACAGCAACTCCGGTAGATGCGGGGGGCGCGCGATGATGAAGTCGAGGTCCCGATGCGAGCGCGCGAGTTGCCGCGCGGCCTCCGCGAAGACCGGCAGCATGTGCCGGACCTCCTGCGCGCGCGATCCCGGGAAGAGTCCAACCACTCTCCCCGCACCGGATGGGCCCCGCCCCGCGGCCGCGCCGACCCCGGCGCCGCCTTCGGGAGCGCGCGTCTCGTCGAGGAGAGGGTGCCCGACGAACGTTGCGCGCACGCCGTACCCCTCGAGCAGCGCCGCTTCGAACGGGAGCACGGTGAGTACGCGGTCGCAGTCGCGCCGGAGCTTCCGGGCCCGGCCCTCCCGCCAGGCCCACACCTGAGGCGCGATGTAGTAGAGGACCCGCCGCCCCTGCCGCCGCGCGGCGCGGGCAAGCCGCAGGTTCAGCCCCGGGTAATCGATCGGAAGAAACAGCCGGACATCCTCCGTCGCGAAAAGCCGCCGGATCCGGCGCTCCAGTCGAAGGAAGCCCGGCAGGCGCCGCAGCACCTCCGTTCCCCCCATGACCGACAACTCGTCCAGGCCGGCGATGGTCGACACGCCGGCCGCGTCCATCTCGCGGCCGCCGATCCCGAATAGCCTCGCCTCGGGCAGCTTACGCCGGATCTCGCGCGCCACCGCCGCGCCGTGGCGGTCCCCCGACGCTTCGCCGGCGGAGATGAAGAGCGCCGGCCCTGGACGTGGGGTCAGGACACCCCGCCGAGGTAGGCCATCAGCATGAGGACGAGCGCAAGGAGAATGAGGAGTACCAGGGTTCGGGGTCCGCGCTTGACCGCGCCTCCGAGCTTCTTCCGCTCCTCACGAATCTTGAGCAACGACATGTACGAACTCCTCGATTTCGTGGGTGATCCGGATCGCGACTTCCAGCGCTTCCCTGCCCGCGCGACCCGATACCAGGCGGCTCGGACGTCCGGCGATCGCGTCGGCGAAGGCCCCGAGTTCGCGGGCGAGGGCCTCGCCGCCGCCAGCCTCCAGCGGGATATGCTCCACCATGGCCTCCACTCCCGTGATCGCGGTCCCGGCCCCTGGATCGCGCCGCCGGTAGTGATGTCCCGTCTCGGCCGCCAAGTCCAAGCTGAAGTACCCGGAGCCCTGGAACAACCGCAGCTTTCGCAGCGCCTTCAGCGCCACGCGGCTCGCGGTGATGTTCGCCACGGTGCCGTCCTCGAAGGAAAGGCGCGCGTTGGCGAGGTCGATCCGGGGGGAAATGACGGGCACGCCCACAGCGCGCACGTCCACCAGCGGCGCTTCCGTCAGCGTGAGGACGAGGTCGATGTCGTGGATCATGAGATCCAGAATCACCGTCGTGTCCGCCCCGCGGGCCTGAAACGGCGCCATGCGCAGCGACTCGATGAAGCGCGGCCGATCGAGCCATGGATCCGCGGCCAGGAGGACGCCGTTGAAGCGCTCGACGTGTCCGACTCCGAGAACGACACCCTCCTCCTCCGCGAGCGCGAGGATGCCGTCCGCTTCGTCGAGGCTTGAGGCGAGCGGTTTCTCGACCAGCGCGTGGCAACCCGCCCGCAGCGCGGCGGTCGCAGCCTCGTGGTGTGCCCCGGTGGGCACCGCGATGACGACGGCTTCGACCCGGTCGAGCAGCGCCTCCGCCTCCGCGAAGGCTGGCACGGACAGCGCGTCCGCGACCTCCTTCGTCCGTGCGGCCGACCGGTCGTGGACCCCCTCCAACTCGAACGCGTCGCTCTGCGCCAGGAGCCGGGCGTGCTCGGCGCCCAGCTTCCCGACCCCGACGACGCCGGCCGGGATCCGGCTCACACGGCGGACCGGGGCTTCGCCTCGCGCGGCTCCGGCGGCAGGTCGTCGTCCGGGCCGACGCGCGTGGGGGTCACGCCGCGCGCGGAATCGTGGATGAACTCCACGAGTTCCCGCACCTCGGGGGACATGTCTGCCCGCCGGACGCGCTCGAGACTCGTCCGGAGCGGTTCACCCGACCGGAAGATCGTCCGGTAGGCAGCCTGGAGGGCGCGGATCGCGTCCGGGTCGAATCCCCGGCGTTCGAGGCCGATGCGGTTGACGCCGTACGTGCGGGTCCGCCCCCCCCCGACGAGGGTGTATGGTGCGACATCCCGCGACACGCGCGCGCCTCCTCCGACCATCGCGTGCCGGCCGATGCGCGTGAACTGGTGGATACCCGTCAGCCCGCCGACGATCCCCCAGTCCCCGATCTCGACGTGTCCTCCCATGGTCACGCCGTTCGCGAGCACGACATGATCGCCGATGAGGCAGTCGTGGGCGATGTGCACGTAGGCCATCACGAGCGCGTCCGCCCCGACCGAAGTCAGGCCGCTTGCGGCCGTCCCCCGGTTCAGCGTGGTGAATTCGCGCACGACGGTGCGGGCTCCAATCTCCAGGAAGGTGCGCTCCCCCGCATACTTGAGGTCCTGCGGGTCCGAACCGAGGACGGCGCCCTTGGCGATCCGCACATCCTCGGCCACGCGCGTATCCCGTTCGATGAGCACGTGCGGGCCGATCCGTACCCGTTCGCCGACCTCCACGTCCGGGCCGATCACGGTGTAAGGGCCCACGGTGGCACTGGAGGCGATGCTCGCCGACGGATCGACGACCGCCGTCGCGTGGCGCCCCGGAGCGTAGCCCGCCGAGGTCACCGGTCCATGACCTGGCCGAGAATCGTGGCCTCCGCGACAACTCTACCGTCGACCCGCGCAATCCCCTTCAGTTTTCCGCGCTTTGCCCGCCCCTGAACGAGGTCCAGTTCGAGGATCAGTTGATCTCCGGGGATGACCGGGCGCCGGAACTTCACGCCGTCCACCGAAAGGAAGTAGATGACCTTGTCCTCGGGGTTCTGGAGGCCGCTCATCAGCAGGACTCCCCCGCACTGGGCGAGCGCCTCGATGATGAGCACGCCGGGCATCACGGGACGGCCGGGGAAATGCCCGGCGAAGAACGGTTCGTTGGCGCTCACGTTCTTCAGGCCGACGATCCGTTGCCCCGGCTCGATCTCGAGCACGCGGTCCACCAGGAGCATCGGATACCGGTGCGGCAGGATGTTCAGTATGTCGGTGACGTCCATCACCCTTCCTCGTTCGTCTCGTTCTCCCTCGATCCGCGTCCCCGCCCCATGCGGGCTGCCAGCCTGCGGGCGAGTTCAAGGTTGCCGCGATGTCCCGGCCGCTCGGCGACCACATGACATTGCAGCCTCGCGCCCACGAGTGCGAGGTCGCCGATGATGTCCAGGATCTTGTGGCGCACGAACTCATCCGGGAAACGGAGTTCCTGGCCGCTTTCGAGCCCCTCTCCGGAGAGGACGAGGGTGTTTTCGCGCGTCGCTCCGAGCGCGAGTCCCCGCTCCCGCAGCGCCTCCGCCCAAGCGGCGAGACCGAAGGTGCGGGCTGGCGCGATCTCGCGGGCAAACTCTGCTGGCTCCAGCCGCGCGCTTGCGGATTGCCGCCCGATGAGAGGGTGGTCGAAGTCGATCGTCGCCGAGACGCGGCCGGACTCCGCGGGGAGGACATCGTACCGGGTCCCCCCGATCTTCAGGTGCAGGGGACGGTCGATCCGGAGGCGGGGCGCCTCCGCCTCCTGTGCCACCGGTCCGGCTTCCAGCAGCCGGTCGCACCACGCGGCGGCGCTCCCGTCGAGTGCGGGGGCTTCCGGCCCGGAGACGTCGATCCAGAGGTTGTCCAGCGCCAGCCCGTGCGCCGCGGCGAGCACGTGCTCGGCGGTGCGAACCACGGCGTCACCCTTGCGGAGGGCGGTTTCACGGTGGGCGGAGTGCACGGAGTCCACCGTGGCCGGTATCTCCGGTGAGTCGGGGAGGTCTGTGCGACGGAAGCGCAGACCGCCGTGCTCGGGCGCGGGGCGGAGCCTGACGACGGAGGGCTCGCCGGTGTGTATGCCGTACCCGTGCACCTCCACGGCCCGCGCGATCGTCCGCTGTTTCGCCGTCAACCGCTTCCGTCGTCCGCCCGGTCTCGCCCAACGGGCCGCTCGCCCTCACGAACCCCCGATCGCCGCTCGAGCCGCGCGACGCGATGGAAGAGATCCGGCAGCCGGCTCAGGTGCGCGGCTTCCTTGAGCCACGACCGCTGGGGCCGGGCCGGCGTCCCTCCCAACTCCGCTTCGGGCGGCACATCCTGAACCACGCCGGTCTGGCCCGCGATGCGCGCGCCGGCACCGATCGTCAGGTGGCCGGCCACGCCCGCCTGGCCGCCGAACTGCGTGCCGGCGCCGATGTCACAGCTTCCCGCGATGCCGACGTGCGCCGCGATGAGGCAATCGCTTCCGATCCGCACGTTGTGTCCCACGTGCACGAGGTTGTCGAGCTTGGTGCGGTCGCCGATCCGCGTGTCGTCGAGCGCACCCCGGTCGATCGTACAATTCGCTCCGATTTCGACGTCGGCGCCGATCACGCAGCCGCCGATCTGCGGCACCTTGTGGGCCCCGTCCGGCCCGGGCACGTACCCGAAGCCGTCCGTCCCGACGCGCGCGCCGGCGTGCACGCGCACGCGGTCGCCCAACTCGACGCCGTGGAGGATGGAGACGGCGTGGCCGAGCCGGCAGTCCCTCCCGATCCGGGCTCCGCGGCCGACGAGCGTCCCGGGCCCCACCCACGTCCCGCGCCCGATGCGGGCCCCGTCCTCCACCACCGCGCCCGGGCCCACCGACACCGCCTCTCCGATCCGGGCCCCCTCGTCGATGCGGGCGGCTGGGTGGATCCCCGGCGGCGGCGCGGGCTCCGGATGGAAGAGCCGCACGATGCTGGCGAAGGAGAGTTGGGGGTCGTCAACCTTCAGAACGCTGTACCGGGCAGCGCCAGGTTCGAAGCTGCGCGGGGTCAACACCGCCCCCGCCCGCGTCCCGTGGACGGCCTCCCGCATCGTCTCGCGGGCGAAGAATGCGAGATCCTCCGGACCGGCCACGTCGAGTGAGGCCACTCCGGTCAAGCGGCGGTCGGGATCACCCAGCACGTCCGCGCCGACGCGACGGGCGAGATCGGAGACCGTGAACGCCGGCATTCGGGGAACGGAGCCGAAGCTGGGCCGCGCCGCTGGCAGCCGGACCCGACCGGCTAGCTGCCGGGCTGGGCCGAGAGGGCGGCGAGATCCACCCCGAGACGCTCGAGCACCGAGGTGGTGATGTCAAGCGAAGGGTCCGCCGCCACCACGCCCGCGGCGATGTCGAGCACGATCGAGAAGCCGCGTTCCGCCCGGATCTCCTCGATCACGTCGTTCACGCGCACCACGATCGGTTCGAGCAGCTCCGCGCGACGCCGATCCAATTCCACGTTCAACTCCTGCTGCCTCGTGGCCGCCTCCTGCTGCTTGTCGCGGATCTCCTGCTCTTTCTGCTGGCGTCCGGCAGGGTCGAGCAGAGACTGCTGCTGCTGGTACGCCCCGATGAGAGAGTCGATCTCCGCCGCGAAGGCGTCGAGCTCACCCTCGAACTCGACGGAAAGCTGCTGAAACGCCGCGCCGGCCGAATCGGCACCGGGCGCGACGGGGAGGATCGCCTGCGTGTTCACGTAGACGATCGGCGTCCCCTCCGGGGGCAGCGGGACGAGTTCCAGCACCGGTGGCGCGCCGGCCGGCTCCTGCCCGGCCAGAGGGCCCGCGACCAGCGCGCCAAGCGCGAGCGCGCACATCGCCGCCGGCCCCGCACCCCTGTGGATCGAGTTCATGTCGTTATCCCTCTCGGTTCAGAACACGCGTCCGAACTTGAAGTGCAACTGCCAACCCGGATCCGGCCGGCCCAGGACATCGCGCCGATCGAACCCGTATGCGTAGTCGAGGCCCAGCGGACCGAACGGCGTCACGAGACTCGCGCCGATCCCGGCCCCCACCAGGAGGTCCGTCGGGTTGAGCTGGCTGGCGTCCAGCCAGACGTTCCCCGCGTCCATGAAGGCGCTCATGAAGATGCTGCTCGTGAGCTTGATCCCGAAAGTCACCCCGGTCCGGAAGAACGATTCTCCCACGCGGTCGAGGTCGCTGAAGGGGGCGTTGTCCGGGATGTGCCCCGACGGTGTGATCGAGGCTTCGTCGTACCCTCGTAACTGGATCCCCGCCTGCGTGCCCCCCGCGTAGTAGCGTTCGGTGAAGAACGGATTCCGGCCCAGGATGAGTCCCGCCTCGAAGCTGAGTCCGAAGGTGAGTTCGATGGGGGGGCTCGTGCTCCCGGGGCCCCCTCCGAGCTGGCCCACCGGCACGAACCACTCGCTCGTCAGATCGAGCTTCTGGTAGTTCCCATCGCCTCCCAGCAGGCCGCCCGTCTGACGGAACGCGATCTGGTTGCGGGCGCCGGCCGTCGCGAACAGCGGATTGTTCCGGCTGTCCTGGACCAGGCGCCCGGAGAGCGTGGACCGCAGGCCGGAGAAGAGCGAGAACCGCCGCCCGACCACGTTCGTCGTGTCCAGCCCCCGCACGTCGTCGTCGAAGAGCGAGTAGCCCACGAACACGCGCGTGTTCCGAATCCCGAAGATGGGGACGCCGACCTCCGTCAGGCCGCCCCTCTGGCGGCGGTCCCCGAGGCTGAAACCGGTGAACTGATCGCGCGAATCCCGGAGCGATACGTTGGCGGAGTAGTGGCTTCCGAGGACTTCCGGATCGGAGTAGCTGATGTCGAGGTCCCGCTGCCGGCGGCCGAAGATCCAGCGTAAGCTCCCCGTCTTCGCGAGCCCGAAGAGGTTCGGCTGCGTATAGCCGATGAAGCCCGCGAGCCCGGTGTAGCCGGACGCGGTGATCCCGAAGTTCAGCGTCCCCGTCTGCTTCTCCTGGACGCGCAGCGAGATGTCGATGTCCCCGTCCGGCCGCGGGCGGATGTCGATCGCCTCGTCCGGCGGCAGCGGCTCGAAGAAGTTCAGCCCCTGGATGTTCTGGAACGACTGGATCAGGCGTTCCTGCGAGTACACGTCTCCGGGGAAGATGAGCAGGCGGTTCCGGATCACCCGGTCGTGCGTAGCCGTGTTCCCTTCGATCGCGATCTCGCGGATGTAGCTCCGCGCCCCCTCCTGGATGACGAGATGGGCCGTGACGCGGGGCGCCTCGCCCTCGGGGACATCCACGCGCCGCACGTCCGGCGTGACGCGCGAGCCGAGGTATCCGTTGTTGCGGTACAGGTCCCCGAGGTCCGCCGGCGAAGCGTAGAACGCCGTGAAGTTGAACGGAGGATACTCCTCCTCCCCTTCGGCCTCGTGCTGGTCGCGGCGGACGATCGGCTCGATCGTCGCGAGCGGGAAGGCGCGGTTGCCCGTGATCCTCAGGTCCTCGAGCAGATACTGGGCGCCCTCCGCCACCCGGATCTCGATCCGGCCCTTCCCGGTGACGCGGTCCGATATGACCGTGTCCCCGAGGACCTCGAAGTCGAGATAGCCGTTGGCGCGGTAGAAGTCCGGGAGTCGCTCCGTCAGGTCGCGCCGGAATTCATCCTTCTTGAGCTCTCCCGAATCGAACCAGAAGAATCCCTCCTCGTCCGTGGCCATCGCTGCCCGGAGTTCCGCGTCCGTGAAGGCCTCGTTCCCGTCGAACGTGATCGCCGTGACCCCGAGCCGCGGGCCTTCGTCCACGTCGAACACGACGAGCAGGTCGCGAGGAAACGCCGGGTCCGGGCGGATGAGCGTATCCACGCTCGCGGTCGGGAATCCCTCGTTGGACAACAGTTCGAGGAGCGTGACGCGCGCCCGCCCGATCCGGCTCGGGTCGAGCGGACTGTTGTTCGCGAGGCCGATCGTGTCCCGGATCACATCCTCGTCCACCCGTTCCAGTCCGCGGAACGCGTACTGCGTGATGTAGGGCCGTTCTTCCACGCGGATATAGAACACGCCGCGCTCTGGATCGTCCGACTCCACCACTCCGATCTCGACATCCGAAAAGTCGCCGGAGCTGAAGAGGCGCCGGATCGCATCCTGGATCTGGGGCTGGCGCACGACGTTGCCCGAGCGGAGCCCGCTGCGGGTGATGATGACGTTCGCGGGGTGGCGTTGATTCCCCACCACCACGACCGAATCGACGCGGACGGACGACTGGTCGAGCTGAAACTGCCCCGCCGCCGGCTCCGCCGCGGCGAGCCCGAGGATCAGGCCCGTCAGCCACAGTCCGCCCGCCGCGCCGGCAGGCGGCCGCCACCGGCTCATGTCGCCGAGGACGTCGTGGGCGTGGCGAACACCAGGCTGTCCTCGTCGTCGGCGATGTCCACCCGGATCCGGTCGCCGGGCTCGAAATCGGCCATCAAAATCCGCTCGGAGAGCGCATCCTCGACGTGCCGCTGAATCGTCCGCTTGAGCGGGCGCGCCCCGAACTTCTCGTCGTAGCCGCGGTCCACCAGGAAACGGATCGCCGCATCGGTCAGCTCGAGTTCCAGCCTCTCCTCCGCGAGGCGCTTCTGCACCTCCCTGAGCTGGATGTGCACGATCTCTCCCAGCTGCTCCTTCGACAGCGGGTGGAAGACGATCGTCTCCTCGACCCGGTTCAGGAACTCGGGCGTGAACACGCGGTCGATCTCGTCCGACACCCGTTCCCGGATCCGGTCGTAGTCGATCCCGCTCGACTCCTCCGTGAACCCCACGCGGGTCGAGCTGCCGATGTCCCGGCTCCCGACGTTCGACGTCATGATGACGACGGTGTTCTTGAAGTCGATGACCCGGCCGTAGTTGTCCGTGAGCCGGCCCTCGTCGAGGACCTGGAGGAGGATGTTGAAGACGTCGGGATGCGCCTTCTCGATCTCGTCGAGCAGGACGACGCTGTACGGCCGCCGCCGGATGGCCTTCGTGAGCGCGCCGGAGTCCTCGTAGCCCACGTAGCCCGGCGGCGCGCCGATGAGACGGCTCACGGAGAACTTCTCCATGTACTCCGACATGTCCACGCGCACGAGCGCGCTCTCCTCCGCGAACAGGAAGCGCGCCAGCGCCCGCGCCAGCTCCGTCTTTCCCACTCCCGTCGGACCGCAGAAGATGAAGCTCCCGATGGGCCGGTCGGGGTCCTTCAGTCCCGCCCGCCCGCGGCGGATGGCGCGACTTACCGCCTCGATGGCCTCGTCCTGTCCGACGACGCTCTCGTGTAGTTCGTCCTCCATGCGGAGCAGGCGGTCCGTTTCCGCCTCCCGCAGCCGGGTCACGGGAATCCCCGTCCAGCGGCCCACGATGAAGGCGATATCGTCCTCGTCGACCGTGGGGCGGAACTCGGCCCGGGCGCGCTCCCATTCGTCGCGCCGGCGCTTGATCTCCTCCTGAACCTCCTTCTCCCGATCCCGCAGGTAGGCGGCGCGCTCGAAGTCCTGGTCGCTGATCGCGGCGTCCTTCCACTCCGCGAGTTCCTCGAGCTTCGCGTGGAACTCCTGCACCTCGGCGGGCGGCACCTGAGCGGCGAGCCTCGACCTCGCGCCCGCCTCATCGATCACGTCGATGGCCTTGTCCGGGAGAAAGCGGTCCGTGATGTAGCGCTCCGCCAGCCGGGCGGCGGCGGAAAGCGACGCATCCGGGATCTCCACGTTGTGGTGGTCTTCGTAGTACTTCCGGAGACCCTGAAGGATCTCCACGGTCTCGTCGATGGTCGGAGCTTCGACGATCACGGTCTGGAAGCGGCGTTCCAGCGCCCCGTCCTTCTCGATGTACTTCCGGTACTCGTTCAGGGTGGAGGCGCCCACGCACTGCAGCTCCCCCCGGGAGAGCGCCGGCTTGAGCATGTTCGACGCGTCGATCGCGCCTTCCGCCGCCCCCGCCCCGACGAGGGTGTGCAGCTCGTCGATGAAGAGGATGACGCCTTTCGCCTGCGAGGTCTCGTTGACGATCGCCTTGAGGCGTTCCTCGAACTGACCCCGGTACTTGGTGCCGGCGATGACCGCCGCCATGTCGAGCGCCAGGACGCGGTGCCGCTTCAGGCTGTCCGGCACGTCGCCCCGCTGGATGGCCTGGGCAAGCCCCTCGACGATCGCCGTCTTGCCCACGCCCGGCTCGCCGATGAGCACGGGGTTGTTCTTCTTGCGGCGCGAGAGGACCTCCATCATGCGCTCGATCTCGCCCAGCCGTCCGATCGTCGGATCGAGCTTCCCCTGGCTGGCGAGCTGCGTGAGATCGCGGCAGAAATGGTCGAGCGCCGGGGTCTTCGACTTCTTGTCGCCCTTCTTGCCCGACGAACTCGCGGGGTCGGAAACGGAGGCCGTGGCGGGCGTACCGCCGGCCGGCATGTCCGTCCCGAGGAGCTTCAGCGTCTCGGCCCGCGCGCCGTCGAGCCCGATTCCGGCTTCTCCGAGCACCTTGGCCGCGAGCCCCTTCTCCTGGCGGAGGAGACCGAGCAGCAGGTGCTCCGTCCCCACGTAGGTGTGGTTGAGCTCCTCCGTCTCGGCCATCGCGTGCTCGAGCACGTTCTTCGCCTGCGTCGTGTAAGGGAGTTCGCCAATCGACGAACTGCTCTTCCCCGTCCGGATGTTCCCCTCCACGAGCCGCTTCAACTCGTCGAGGTCGGCGGAGAGGTTGGCCAGAACCGCGGCGGCGACGCCCTCCCCTTCGCGGATCAGGCCGAGGAGGATGTGTTCCGTTCCCACGTAATCGTGTTTGAGGCGGATGGCCTCCTCGCGCGCCATGGCGAGCACCTTTCGAACACGATCCGTGAAATTGTAGTTCATCCGCGCCTCATGGGGCGTCGACGCAGGGGCCGACGGCGTAACTGGTGTACACTAGTACGATCCCGCGCTACGCAAGGGCTCTTCGAACGTAGCTGGCGCGGAACGCGTCCGCATCCGCCTCGTCGAGCCGGCGCCCGGCCGCACGCGCGAGATGGGCGGTCTGGGCATGGATCATCATGCGGCTGATCACATCTACCCGAGGCGTTTTCAGAAGTTTCAGCGAGATGCCGAGACGGACTCCGGAAAGGAGGTTCATCATCTCCTCGAACGGCAGGCTTCTTGCGTGAGACAGGATGCCGTAGGCTCGCCAGACCTTGTCCTCGAGCACGTTCGGCGCCTCGCGCAGCAGGACAGCCCGCGCCTGCTTCTCGTATCCGATGACGCGGCCGACCAGGCGCTCAAGCTGGTCGATCAGGTCCTCCTCGGTCTTGCCCAGGGTCGTCTGGTTCGAGATCTGGAACAGGTTTCCCACGATCCTCGAACCCTCTCCGTATAGACCCCGATAGGTCACGCCGAGTTGCCCCATCCCCTCGAGCACCTTGCGGATCTGACGGGTGAGGACGAGACCGGGCAGATGGATGAAGACGGAGGCCCGCAGCCCGGTCCCCACGTTGGTCGGACAGGAGGTGAGGAAGCCGAACTCCTGGTGGAAGGCGTACGGAAGGCGGGCGCCAATCTCCTCGTCGAGCTGATCGAGGTCGCGCCACGCGGCCGCGAGCTGGAAGCCCCCGCGCAGCGTCTGCAGCCGGAGGTGATCTTCCTCGTTCACCATCATCCCGAGGGCCCGCGTCCGGGACAGGACGAGGCCCGAGCCGCGACGCGGTCCAGTTTCGGGTTTCCCGATGAGTTCCTTGCTCACGAGGCGCCGCTCGAGCAGGAGGAGGCGGTCCATCGGGCCGAGGCGCGATATCTCCCAGAAATCGACCTCTTCGAGCACGCCCGCGGCCTCCGTCGCCGCCCGCGCCTTCTCGAGCAGGGCTTCGCGCTCTTCTCCGGTCGCGTGGGCCGAGAACGAATATCCCTGGAGGTTGCGGGCGAGGCGTACGCGACTCGAGACGACGATGTCGCCGTCGGGCCCTTCCTCATCCAGCCAGTCGAGACCGTGGGTCCCGATGTGCGGCGCGGCTTCGGGCCCGTCCGTCACGACACCTCCGTCAGCGCGTGGATCGCGTCCCTGAGGTCCGCCGCGGATTCGAAGTCTTCGATCTCCACCGCGCGATCGAGCCGGCGCCGGAGGGTGGAGAGGCGGACCTGCTCCGGGTCCGCGTCCGGGGCCGTGCTCACGTACACCTTCCCCATGTGCTGAGAGGAGCCGTGTACGCGGCGGAGGAGCGCACGGAGCTGACGGTGGAACTGCGCGTAGCACTGCGGACAGCCCAGCCTCCCGGATTTGCGGAAGTCGCCGGCCCCGGTGCCGCAGTACTCGCACGCCTCGCCGGCCTCGTCGAACAGCGTGTCCCCGGCGCTCCCGCCGAGGTGCGCCAGCAGGTCCGCCATGGGCGCCGATCCGCCGCCGGCCGACACTCCCTTCAGCGTCGCGCAGGTCGAACAGAGATTGAGCGTACGCATCTCGTTGTTCTCGATCTCCGTGAGGGTGATCGTCGCCTTGCGCTCCCCGCAGTTCTCGCAGTCCATCCCGTTTCTCCGTTACCTCGCCCGGCGCTCCATCACGCCGCCACGAGCGCCCCGCTCTCGATGCGCAGCACCCGCCCCGCCCGACCCGCCAGTTCGCGGCTGTGCGTCACGACGACCAGCGCCGCGCCGTGTCCGTCCACCAGTTCGAACAACAGGTCGTGCAGGCGCAACGTCGCCGGGGCGTCGAGGTTGCCGGACGGCTCGTCCGCCAGCACGAGCGGCGGCGCGTTCGCCAGCGCCCGCGCCACCGCGACCCGCTGCTGCTCACCGCCGGACAGCCGGCGCGGCCGGTGGCTCGCCCGTTCCGCCAGACCCACCTGGGCCAGCAGTGCCGCGGCCCGGTCGCGGGCGTCCTCCCGCGACGCCCCGGCGATCAGCCGCGGCAGCATCACGTTCTCCAGCGCCGTGAAATCGCGCAGCAGGTGATGGAACTGGAAGACGAACCCGACGAACCGGTTCCTCAGTTCGGCGAGCCGCTCGCCCCCGAGTTCCGACACCCGTTCGCCCCCGAGCCAGACGTCTCCCGCCGTCGGCCGGTCGAGGGCGCCGAGCAAATGTAGCAGCGTGGACTTCCCCGACCCACTCGGACCCACGATGGCCAGGGCGTCCCCTGGGTCCACGGTCAGGTCGATCCCCCTTAGGACGGGGAGGAGACCGCCATTCGGGCTCGGAAAGGTCC